>JBHIEA010000192.1:0-3952 GCA_046760365.1 bacterium | reverse complement strand
GCCTCTGAAGGAGGGGAGACCGTAAGAAGACTGCAGCATTTCACCCAGAGAGAATTCTCCACCCAGGACTTTACCAGGATTGACCTAAATGAGATTGTAAAGGAGGCTATCGCCTCTACTTCTCCTCGCTGGAAGGATGAGGCTGAAGCTAAGGGAACTACTATTAAGATAAAAGAAAGATTGGGAAAGCTCACCCCTCTTTTAGGTAGTAGATCTGAGCTAATGGAGGTTTTAACTAACCTTATTTTCAATTCCTTAGAGGCTATGCCAGAAGGAGGAGAAATTACCATCCGCACCGAGGCTAAAGAAAATGAGGTCCTGCTTTACTTTGCTGACACTGGTAAAGGCATCCCCAAGAGAATAAGGAATAGAATCTTCGATCCCTTCTTTACCACTAAAGGCCCTAAAGCCTCGGGTCTTGGTCTTTCCACCTCCTATGGTATCATTAAACACCATCAAGGAGCGATAAAGGTAGAAAGCACCGAAGGAAAAGGCATCACCTTTACCATCAGTATCCCTGTTCCTTTAGAAATTCCTTTAGATAAAGGAAAACTGAGACCTCTGGAAAAGATTTCCTCTCGAGAAATATTAGTCATTGATGATGAGGAGGGGGTAAGAGATGTTCTGGGAAGGATCTTTCAGGATGAGGGTCACCGGGTAACTTTAGCAGAAACTGCCAAGAAGGGACTGGCAAAGTTCAAGCAGGATAATTTTGATCTGGTTCTTACAGACCTGGGAATGCCGGAGATGTCCGGCTGGGAGCTTGCAGAAAAGATAAAGGAAATAGATCCTGATATGCCCATAGGACTGATTACCGGTTGGGCAGTAGCTCCCCCTAAAGAAAAGATGAAGGAGCAAGGGGTAGACTTTATTTTATCCAAACCTTTTGATCTCACCAAGGTAGTAAGAGAAGTAAATGCAGCCTTAAAATCTAAGAAAAGATAACTCATCCTAAAGCTAGCTAACCAGGCCTTTTAGATAATCCTGATAAATAGCCTCCCAGGAAAACCTGGATACTATCCGTCGAAACATAAAGTAAGTTGGCTGAGTATCGAGATACTCTATTATTTGTCTGGCAATATGAAAGGGCTTATCATCCAGTTTAAAAAGCAAGGCCCGCTCTTTGGTAATTTCTGACAGTGGCGGTATCTCACTACAAGCAAGGGGCAGCTTCATTGCCGCTGCCTCTAAAAGTGGGATTCCGAACCCCTCCTGAGAAGAGGTAATCAGTAATAGATCAGAGATTCGGTAAAGATCTTGTAGTTCTTGATAGCCCATCTCTAGTTCGTACTTGCTGGCCAAGTCACTAAGGAAAAGAACGTGATTCTTAAGCTCCATTTCTTCTACCAGATGGTGCAAGTAACGGTAATACTTCTTTGCCGCTGGATTATGGGGATCGGGGGGAGCAGTTATCAGGAGTTTACATTTTTTGCCTAGACTAGCCAGCTCTTTGGTTATTCTAATGGCTAACTCATAGTTTTTTCGCTTGAGGATTCGGGAGGGAAAAAGCATCACCAGATCGTCATCAAAAATTCCCTTGTCACAAGCCATTTTCCATACAGAATCCGAGATTCTTAAGAACGTCTTTATATCTATACCATCGGGAATCACTCTGATTAGATTCTCGGAGACCCCAAATAACTGGACAAGCTGTTTTTTCCTCCACTCCGAGATGGCAATATAAGTAGCATTTTGCTTAAAGTTCCTTAAGAGATTCCAGGGATGCCGATCTGAATGTTCAACACTGTAATCCGGGTTAATCAAGGTAGCATCGTGGCACCAGAGATAAAACCTGATCTTGTGGTGAAGTCCATCGATAATCTCATCCAAAGCCGAGGTTAAAGCAAGGTTAAAATGCATAGTCATAACATTATGGGCCAGGCAGACCTTGACCCCTTCGAGAGAACGTTTAATCTTGGCGTAAATGATGCCCCTTAATCTCTGGAAACGCTCTGAGATGATACCTTGCTCGAGCTCTTCTGTCACGAGTTTATTCTCCGGCCAGCCTGATCCAATTTCAGGAATAAGGTCTATCTGGATACCCCTGTTTTTAGTTTCGCCTTGGGAGGTGATGATCTTTATTCGATACCCATTCTTGGCCAGAATTTCAGCCTGTCCCTTGATAATAAACTCCACTCCCCCTACCACCGGAGGATAAGAGTAGTGAAGAATTGCTATCGTTTTTCTGGAAGTCATAAGGAAAATCTTTCAATTTGGGCAATCTGGGGTAGTTTTTGCCATAGGAGATTCAGGCGATCATCGCTGTTCAAGATCGATTTTATTAAGGCATTGATAACTTTGTGAGCAACTATTACTCCCGTTCCCTCTCGGGAGAGAATATTTTCGGTCCAGAACTTCTTCACTCTTTGGAATGCCTTCCTTACACTCTCTCCTCCCGGAGGTACCGCTGAAGTGGGATCTTCTTCCCATCTTGAGTGAAGATCCGGATATAATCTCCTCACTTCGGAGGTCTTCATTCCCTCCCATCTACCCTGTCTAAGCTCGTTTAGCCTGGGGTCGGTCAGGACCTCTAATTTATGAAGCTTAGCTATCTCAACAGCAGTATCAAGAGCACGGGAAAGCGTGCTTGAATAAATATAATGGATGACTGTATGAGCCAGTTTTAAGGCAATATCTTTTGCTTGCTCCTTCCCCTGCTCATTTAAGGGGATATCCAGTCCCCCTTGGATTCTATCTTCTCGGTTCCAGTTGGTTTCTCCGTGCCTCACCAAAATTACTCTCTTCAATTAGTCCTCCTGCGTCGATATTGCTCCACGGTGATCATAGGAGGTCTTTCCGTAAGGGAAAATTTTTCTCGCTTCAAAAAGATATCTTCTCCTCGTCTCTTGACCAACTCAAACTCATCAGAGATTTCTTTTTTGAAAGAGACAAGATTTTTCTCCTTTAATTTGGTGAAGAAGGTGTGTAGAATGGCAAACGACATCCTGCCCAGAGCATCTAACCTTTGGGGTTTGTGGATTCTTTTATCTAGATCTACCTGCGCCAAGCCTTGCAGCCCACATTTTTCATAAATGTCTATAAGGAGACCCATTTCTACTCCATAGCCAACCCGGAAAGGAACCTTCTCCAGAACCTCTCTTCTACCGGCATACTCGCCGGATAAAGGCTGCATGAAACCGCACAGTTCGGGATAAAAATTAGCTAAAAGAGGTCTTACTAAGATTTCGGTGACTCTTCCCCCACCTGAGGATCTCATCCTCTTTCCCAGCACTAAGGGTCTTTCATAGAAGGCCTTGACATATTTAAGCCTATCATATTCTAAAAGTGGCCCCACTATCCCATAGAGAAATTTGGGATGAATATTCTTAATGTCGGCATCGATCCAGACGATGATGTCCCCTTTCAGAACATAGAGGCTCTTCCAAAGGTTTTCCCCTTTACCTCTGATACTTCCAAACTCTGGAAGGCAATCATCAGCTAGATAAACCTTAGCTCCAGCCTTTCGAGCTGACTCTCTGGTTCTGTCAGTGGAGCCGCTATCCATAACCGCAATCTCGTCTAACAGAGGATACTCCAGTTGTAGCTTTGGCTTTATCACATTGATCTCCTCGGCGATGGTCTCCTCCTCATTCAAGGTGGGAAAAGCTAAACTAATTGTAAGATTCTTTTTTTTCTTCAGCTCAACCAACCGGCTTAGGTTAGAAAAAGAAGAATGATGGAAAGTGTTGGTCCTGATCCATTCATCTACTTTCATGGCTGTAACCAGACCCTCACAGGCTACCCCAGAGTCTCGACTTGTTCATACTCTTACACTTTCTATGCCTAGTCCAGGCCTATCAGGTAAGACTATTTTTCCTCTATCTATTTTTATTCCGCCTTCTACAGGATCTTCTGAAAGAGAAAGAGAAGAGTCAAGATCCACTTCAGTTATATTCCTTGTGGATGCTACTAAATGAGAGGCAGCTGTTATAGCTAGCCTGCTCTCAATCAT
>JBHIEA010000191.1:0-3955 GCA_046760365.1 bacterium | reverse complement strand
ACGATTGTCTTGTCTGTGAAAGTAATGGTCAATGTGAGCTTCAGGATTTAGCTTACAATCTAGGAATTGAAGAGATTCGCTTCCCCAAGGAGACCGAACGGCTACCCATCGAGGATTCCAGTGAGGTAATTTTTCGTGACCCCAACAAATGTATTCTCTGTGGTCGCTGTGTGAGAGTCTGCCATGAAGTTACCGTCCAGAGCGTTCTTGATTTTGCTAACCGAGGCAGCGAAACTCACCTCATTAGCGGTCTAGCCCAGCCTCTATCTCGGACAGATTGCGTGAGCTGTGGTGCCTGCATTCAGGCCTGTCCCACCGGTGCGCTCACTGAAAAGCTGGCCCGTTTCCGAGGAAGGAGTTGGGAATTTCGTCAGGTGCCTACGGTGTGTCCCTATTGTGGAGTTGGCTGTCAGATAGAGCTTCAGATAAAGAATAACAAAATTGTCAAAGTTTATGGAGTACCAGATGGTCCCGACAATAAGGGGCATCTCTGCGTAAAGGGACGTTTCGGATTTGATTTTGTGCACCACCTGGATCGACTAACCCATCCCTTGATTAAAAAGAATGGGAAATTTAAAACCATAGGCTGGGATGAGGCACTTGATTTGATGGCTCACAAATTCAGGCACCTGCGAGAAAAGTATGGGCCGGATGCCCTGGCAGGCTTTTCTTCGGCTAAATGCACCAATGAGGAAAATTACCTCTTCCAAAAATTTATGCGAGCGGTAATAGGGACAAATAATGTAGACCATTGTGCTCGACTCTGCCATTCCTCCACTGTGGCTGGACTCGGCCGTGCTTTCGGAAGTGGAGCCATGACTAACTCCATTCAGGATCTTGCCAAAACAGAGCTAATCCTTTTGACCGGGTCTAATACCACTGAAACTCATCCAGTCATCGGTAATCTTATCAAACATCTGGTGAAGTTTAAGGGAGTCAAACTAATTGTAGTCGATCCCCGGGAAATAGAACTATCCAGGTATGCCGACATCTGGCTAAGGCCCAAGAGCGGCACCGATGTCGCTTGGATTAATGGATTAGCAAGTGTAATTATCAAAGAAGGGCTTCACCAGCGGGATTTTATTGACCAAAGAACCGAGAATTTTGATGAATTTGAAAAGATCGTCTCTAGATACGCTCCCGAGAAGGTAGAGGAAATTAGCGGTATTCCTAAAGAAAAACTCGTCCTGGCCGCTAGGATGTACGGGAAGGCAAATAAGGCCTCCATCGTCTTTGCCATGGGGATTACTCAACATATCACGGGAACCGATAATGTCTTATCTTTGGCTAACCTGGCTATGCTCACGGCTAATGTGGGGCGTGAAGGAACCGGAGTTAACCCTTTGCGAGGTCAAAATAATGTCCAAGGAGCCTGTGATGTGGGAGCTCTGCCCGATTTTTATCCAGGCTATCAGAAGGTCACTGATCCAGCAGCAAAGGAAAAATTTGAAAAAAGCTGGGGGGTAAAACTTTCTTCCAAGGAAGGTCTTACGGTAGTAGAAATAATCCAGGCTGCTAGAGCCGGTAGGATAAAAGGCCTCTACATAATGGGGGAAAATCCTGCCCTCAGCGATCCCAACGTCAATGATGTGCGAGAGGGCCTCATCCATCTAGATTTCTTGGTAGTACAGGATATTTTCCTCACCGAGACTGCAAAACTTGCCCACCTTGTCCTACCTGGGGTATCCTTTGCCGAAAAGGAGGGAACTTTCACCAATACTGCCAGGAGGATTCAGAGAGTGCGAAAGGCCATTCCTGCTCCGGCTGAGGCCCTCCAGGACTGGGAGATTATTCTAAAGCTATCTCAGAGAATGGGCTATAAGATGAAGTACCCCACCGCCAGAGAAATTATGGATGAAATCGCTAGCCTTAGTCCCATCTACGGAGGGGTTCACTGGGATCGACTCAACGCAGAAGGTCTCCAGTGGCCCTGTTCTCATGATCAACACCGGGGAACTCCTTATCTCCATAAGGGTAGATTCAGCCGCGGCAAGGGACTTTTTACTCCGATTGACTACCTTCCTCCCGCAGAGCTACCCGATGAGGAATATCCCTTTCTTTTGAGTACGGGAAGACTCCTTTATCACTTCCACACTGCCTCAATGTCTCGAAGATCCTGGCCATTAAGTCATATGGTACCAGACGGCTTTATGGAGATGAATCCCCGGGATGCAAAAAGACTGATGATTAAAGATGACGATCGGGTAAGAGTGAGCTCACGCCGGGGATCAATTGAAATAAAAGTCAAGCTAACTCCAGGTCCAGACGAAGGAGTGGTCTTCATTCCCTTCCATTTTTCAGAGGCAGCAGCTAACATTTTGACCAACGATGCTCTGGATACGGTAGCTAAGATCCCTGAGTACAAGGTAGCAGCAGTAAAAATAGAAAGGACAACTCTGTGAGATCGGATAGTGGGTCAGCGGATGTCTTAGCTCTCCTAAAAAAGGCTCAAGGGGAGAATCCTCAAAATTATATCCCGCCGGAAAAACTAAAACTCGTCGCCCAAAAGACCGATCTTCCCCTCAGCCAAATCTATGGAGTAGCCTCTTTTTATTCTCTCTTTAATCTAAAACCCAGAGCAAAGCACATAATTCGGGTTTGTGAAAGTGGACCCTGTCACCTTTTGGGCTCAGAAACAATCTTTGAGATATTAAAAAAAGAATTAGCGATGAAATCAGGAAAAATCTCCTCTGATGGTATGTTTTCCCTGGAAAAAGTGAGTTGTCTGGGAAGATGTGAGTACGCTCCGGTGATGATGATTGACGAAGAGGTCTTTGGAGATCTTACCCAAAATAAGATCAAGATGATTCTCCAACAATATAGACAAGGAAAAAAAAGAAAAAGAGAGATTCTCGCCCTGCGGATATTAAAAAAGAAAACGCCAGAGGATAAACCTTTACCTATTCTAGAAAACTGCGGCCAGATTGATCCTGCTGACATCAAAGAATATATCTCGCACCAGGGATACCAGGCGGTCCGTAAGGCTCTTAAAATGAAACCAGCCCAGATAATTGAGGAAATCAAGGTCTCCAGGCTTCAGGGCCGAGGGGGAGCTGCTTTTCCCACCGGGTTAAAATGGGAGTTTACCGGCCGAGAGGAGCTTAGTCCTAAGTATGTTATCTGTAATGCCGATGAGGGGGAACCGGGAACTTTCAAGGATCGAGTCATTTTAGATTACGATCCCCATCGCCTACTTGAGGGAATAATTGTCGCCGGTTATGCGGTGGGGGCAAAATCTGCTTATATCTATATTCGCGGTGAATATGGCTCTTGCATACACTCCATTCGAAATGCGATACGCCAGGCAAAATCGCATGGTTTTTTAGGTAAAGATATTCTGGGAAGTGGATTTCATTTTGAGATCGAGCTAAGAGAGGGAGCCGGCTCCTACGTTTGCGGTGAGGAGACTGCCTTAATTGAGTCTCTGGAAGGGAAGCGGGGTAATCCTCGCTTAAGACCTCCTTTTCCTCCTGAGTTTGGAGTCTGGCAAAAGCCGACTCTAGTTAATAATGTTGAGACTCTGGCCAACGTTCGGCACATAATTTTGAAAGGACCAGAGTGGTTTAAAGGTTTAGGAACTCCAGAGTCTCCCGGAACCAAACTTTTCTGCCTTTCTGGAGACGTTAACAATCCCGGTCTAATAGAAGCGCCGCTGGGCATAACCCTACGGGAGATTATTGAAGACTGGGGAGAAGGAGTTAAAGGAGGAAGTTTTAAAATGGTTCAGTTAGGGGGAACAGCCGGCCCCATTCTAGAGGAGCAAATGTTTGACTTTCCCCTCGATTATAACTCCTTGTCAAAAAGTAATTTAACTCTCGGCTCCGGGGCAGTTCTGGTAATGAATGACCGCAGGTGCATTGTGCATATGCTGAGATGCTTTTTGAAATTTTTCCAAGATGAGTCCTGTGGTAAATGCATTCCCTGTCGGGTGGGAACCAGGAAACTGGTGGAGCTC
>JBHIEA010000190.1:0-3979 GCA_046760365.1 bacterium | reverse complement strand
CTTTGCTCGCTGCTCCCCCTCAATTCAAAACCTGCATAGCTGACTCGTTAAGGTGACTGATCTAAGGCTCCTGGCTGCACCACCTCCGGTCGGGGAAAGTCCCTCGATACGTGTATAAATCTTCTGAAATACTAAGACTTTCCTGAGGAATCCTGTTCTCTCCTTATTTTCTTGGCAATTTGTTTTATCTGGGGTAAAATATCTTTGTTTAAATCAAAGGGCGAAGCATTAGCCAGGTCTGCCTCTAAAATTTTTTCCTCGTACGGAACGAAACCTACAAACTGAAATTCTGGCATATTGGTAATGATAAATTTTTGCTCAGAATCGGTTCTGATTTTATTTCCTACTACCACGATATTCTCTATTCCTATATCTTTAGCCAGATCTTTAATGCGATAAGCTGTCTGGATGCTTCGAGTTCCCGGCTCCACTACTACGATTAATTGATCCACTCCCCTGGCTGTTCCTCTTCCCAGATGTTCTATCCCTGCCTCCATATCCAAAATGAGCACCTCATCCCGTTCCATAATCAGATGAGTCAAGAGAGCCCTGAGAAAAGCATTCTCGGGACAGGCACAGCCAAGTCCGCCCCCTCTTACGGTTCCCATAACAGCCAGGCCTATCCCCTGGTGATGGGCAAAGTACCTTTCAGGAATATCATCAACCCTGGGATTTAGTTTAAAATAAGGATTGAGTCGGCCGATCTTGGCATGAGTTCTTTCTTCTATTAGTTCCTTTAGTTCAATTAAAGGCTTTATTCTGGAGGGGTTAGGAAATCCCAAAGTAAGAGCAAGGTTGGCATCAGGATCAGCATCTATGGCGAAGACTTTCTTACCCTCACGAGAGAACTCACAAGCCAAACCAGCAGCCAGGGTAGTCTTCCCTACCCCTCCCTTGCCGGTTATAGCAATCTTCATCCCTCATTTTCCTCAAGGCAAAATCTTTGTATTTTATCATCCCTTTTGAGCCTGTCAAGCGCTGGGGCTTGTGAAAATTCTTACAGATTCTGTAACCGCCAGCTTGTAATTATTTTCACAAGGTCCAATAAAAAAAATTCTGCCACCCTTCCCCCAAGGCCTGACTCCTCATGAATCAGTAAATATGATTCACAGATATTGCTCCAGTGGGACATCTTTGGGCACATACCCCACATGATTGACAGTTTCTCTGATCGATCACGGCCAGATTATCCTCTAGCTCACAAGCATCAAAGGGACAGACCTTGACACATAGACCGCAAGTTATACAGGCCTTTTCACAAACCCTCCTGGCCTTTTTGCCCTTATCTAAAGAAGAACAGATAACCCGGTAATGCGGCTCTCCATCTAAAACTTCAAGAGTGATTAGATTTCTGGGGCACGCCTTGATACAATTTCCACATCCAGTACATTTAGCAACATCGATCTGGGGCAGACCCCCATTCATGCTAATAGCATCAAATGGGCAGGAAGCCTGGCAATCACCGTATCCCAGGCACCCATACCCACAGGCTAGATCTCCTCCCATGAGTAAATTGGCCGCCTGGCAGGTTTTTACTCCTTTGTATTCTGCCTTTTTCCGCCTCTCCAACTGTAAAGCTCCACAGTAAAGAAAAGCCACCCTCCTCTGAGTAGACCCTAACTCTACTCCCATTAGAGCTGCTATTCTTTGACCTACATCATTTCCCCCTGCTACACAGGCGCTAGCTAAAGCCTCTCCTTTAACGATTGCTTCTGCGAGGCTCCGGCAACTAGCGCGTCCACATGCCCCGCAGTTAACACCGGGCAGGTACTCTAGAATTTGCTCCACCCGGGGGTCTTCTTCCACTTTTAATTTTTTGTTAGCTATAGACAAAAATAGAGCAAAGACCGCGGCCAGTCCTCCCATACTCAGGGTAGAAATCAAGATTAAATTCATTTTAATCGTGAATTAAAAATAAAACCACCAGCTTTTTCGGTTATCTTTTTATTCTCGTCTGGTGCTAAACTGGGGTGGCTTTCGAATTTAGCTAGCTGCCGATAAGGCCGGTGAATCCCATAAAGGCTAGCGCCAAAAGACCCGCCGTAATCAAGGTAATGGCAGCCCCTTTGAGAGGTTCGGGAACCTCGGCAAAGTCCAACTGTTCTCTAATTCCCGCCATCATCCACATAACCAGAGTGAATCCTAACCCAGCCCCAAAGCCAAAAACGATACTCTCAATAAAGCCATAATTTCTCAAGGGAATAAAAAGAGCCACGAAGAATATCGAGCAATTGGTGGTAATAAGGGGCAGGTATATCCCTAAAGCCCGGTAAAGACCAGGGCTTACTTTACGAATAAACATCTCTATTAGCTGCACCAGTGAGGCAATAACCAGAATAGCCGCAACATACTCTAAGAAAGGAAGATGGAATTGAACTAGAATAAAGCGGTTTACCAACCAGATAATAGTAGCGGTCAAGGTCATAACGAAGGTAGTGGCAAAGCCCATAGCCACGCCGGATTCTATTCTTCCCGTCACTCCCAAAAAAGGACAGATGCCTAAAAAGTATCTTAAAACGAAGTTATTAACTAAAGCTGCGCTGAGGAAAAGTAAAATAAACTTCATTTCATAGCTGCTTTGACAAAGTCTCTAAATAAGGGATGAGGAGATTGGGGACGGGACTGAAACTCAGGGTGAAACTGAACGGCTACGAACCAGGGATGATCAGAAATCTCAATGATTTCTACCAGGTCTTTCTCAGGAAAAACTCCTGCCACCCTTAACCCCATCTTCCCAAAAAGCCTACGATACTTATTGTTAAACTCATACCGATGACGATGACGCTCATGAACTAAGGTCTTTCCATAAGCCTGGGAACTCGCACTTTCCGGGTCTAATCGGCAGGGGTAAGCCCCCAATCTCATGGTACCACCCTTGTCCTTTATATTTCTTTGTTCTGGTAAAAGGTCTATTACCGGGTCAGGCGTATTGGGGTCCAATTCTGTTGAGTTAGCATCTTTCAACCCGGCTACATTTCGAGCAAACTCAATAGTAGCACACTGCATTCCCAGACAGATTCCCAGAAAGGGAATTTTCTCTTCCCGAGCATAGTGGATGGCCCTTATCTTCCCCTCCATTCCCCGGGAACCAAATCCACCAGGAACCAGAATCCCTTTCACCGAAGAAAGATATTTTTGGGGATCGGCCTCGACCTCCTCAGCCTCCAGCCACAATGGCTTAACCTTTACCCCATTGGCAGCCCCGGCATGAGTAAAAGCCTCGCCTATACTTTTATAGGCATCTTTCATTTTTACATACTTACCTACTACAGCAATCCTTATTTCTTGGTAAGGATTATTAACCTTTTCCACCCATTTTCGCCAGCTACCCAGATTTCTTTTGAGAATGGAAAGGCCCAATTTTTTCAAAATGTTTTCGGTCAATCCCTCAGTCTCAAAGCGAAGAGGAACCTCGTAGATGTTATCTACATCAACAGCTTGAATAACATCCTTGGGTTCCACATTACAGAAAAGAGAGATCTTCTGTCTTGCCTCGGAGGTTAAGGGAATCTGGGTTCTACAGAGAATTAAATCCGGCTGAATTCCTATCTCCCGGAGTCTACCCACACTGTGCTGAGTTGGTTTGGTTTTAAGTTCAGCCGAAGATTCGACGTAAGGAAGAAGAGTTAAGTGAATAAATAAGGTATTTTCCCTGCCCATCTTGAGGCGAAACTGCCTTGTTGCTTCCAAGAAGGGAAGAGATTCAATATCTCCCACGGTTCCCCCTATTTCAGTGATAACTACTTCGGCCCTATCTTTTTCTGCTACCTTTTTTACCTTTTCCTGTATCTCATCGGTGATATGGGGAACCACCTGGATGGTCCTTCCCAGATATTCACCCCTTCTTTCCTTCTCAATCACGGCACTATAAATCTGGCCAGTAGTTACATTGTTGTGAGAAGATAACTCAATATCCACAAACCTCTCATAATGACCCAAATCAAGATCGGTCTCGGCTCCATCCCTGGTGACAAACACC
>JBHIEA010000189.1:0-3993 GCA_046760365.1 bacterium | reverse complement strand
AGGAGCCTTATATCAGCCACCTTAGCCCAGTCTTCGAGTTGAGGAAAAAGAAAGACTCCTTGTCCCGAGGAGCAGACCGTAAGGTGCCGTAAGGCAGCGACGAGCTCTGCCTGTTTTTGAATTTTGGGGGAGCAGCGTAGAGGGGGGATATTTCCCCCCTCAAAGTCCTCACGTCTTTCCCGAGACGAGAAAATGAGCAGAAACTACCTAGAAGCTGATATACAGCAACGGAGGGGGCCCAGTCCCGAGACATCTCTTATTTATAAGGTAAAAGTGCCATCTCTCTAGCTCTTTTAATTGCCTTGGACAGCTTCCTTTGATGCTTAGCGCAGGTACCGGTGCGCCTTCTGTTTTTTATTCGAGCTCGAGTATCGACATAATATCCGAGAGCTTTTACATCCAGATGCTCTATAGAATCACTTCCCGATCGGCAAAAATTACAGACCTTTCTTCTTTTAAGCAGAGGTCTAGCTCTCAAGGCTCTCTCCTTTCTCTTCGGAAAGAGGAACTCTGTCTATCTGGTTTTCTACTACTTCTTCTGGAATTTCCGGTGGAGGTTGTTTCTTCAGTCTTTGCAGAAATTCGACTCTCCAGGCAACCACCTCTGCCACTCGTCTTTTAATACCGTCTTTGTCTTCATAACTACGAATCTGGAGTCTTCCGTCCACTGCTACCTGACTTCCCTTAGCCAGATATTCGGAGCAAGTCTCTGCCCGTTTCCGCCATACTACAATAGGTATAAAATCAGCTTCTCTTTCTCCTTCTCGAGTGGTAAAAGGACGATTTACGGCGATGGTAAAGCTGGCTACAGGAGTTCCATCAGGAGTGTAGCGAAGTTCAGGATCGCGAGTGAGGTTCCCTATTAAGATTACGCGGTTCAGACTGGCCATTTTTCTCTCCTTCTTCCTTTTTTCTCTCTGGAGGAGTTTTTCTCCTCAATACCATCAGTCTCACTACCCCTTCCTTGGTTTTAAGAAATTCTCGAATTCGATTCACTTCTGAAGAATTTATCTGAAAATTAACCGCCATAAAAAAGCCCTCTTTCTCTTTTTTCACCTCATAGGCGAATTTCCTCACTCCTATTTGGGATATCTTTTCTACCTCACCTTTATCGTGACTAACCACGTCTTTAAATCCATCTAAAAGCGAAGCTTTCTCCTCTTCATTTAATCCGGTTTTAAGAGCAAACGTTGCCTGATACCTTGCCATTTTTACGGTGATCCCTTTGACTCCCTAGTAAACCTAAAATGTATCACATCTCCGTCTTCTACCAGGTAATCCTTCCCCTCTATTTTAACCTTGCCTTCCTCCTTGGCTCGTTTCATTGATCCAACTTCAAGAAGATCTGATACTGAGACTACCTCTGCTCTTACAAAGCCCTTTTGCATGTCCGAATGGACTCTACCTGCTGCTTGAGGAGCAGAGGCTCTTTCTTTCACTGACCAAGCTCTTACTTCCCTTCCTCCGCTGATGGTGAAAAAAGTAATCAAGTTTAGCTGCCGGTAAACCTGTCTTATTAACTTATCAAGTCCTTCTTCCATCCTCAACTCTTTCAGAAACTCTGCCTTCTCCTCTGCAGATACTTCTGCCAATTCTGCCTCCAATTGAGCACATATTTCTATTAACCCAATTTTCTTTTGGGAGGCGTATTCTCTCAAACTCTTGAGTGAAAAGGATGGAGAAGTTAGGTCATTCTCATCTGTATTGGCAACGTAAAGTAAGGGCTTAAGAGTCAAAAGACCCTCTCCGGCGAGCTCTTCGGCCTCTTTTTCTGTGCAGATTTTTCTCATCACACTCCCTTTTTCAAGGTTTGTTTTAACCTTTTGTAAAAGATCGAATCTTTCTTTCCCTTCTTTGGCTCCCGATCTTACCAGTTTATCCAACTTTGTCAATCGCCGCTGCACGACTTTTAAGTCAGAGAGAAGCAGTTCTAACTCAATTATCTCGACATCTCTTATCGGGTCTATACTTCCCTCGGGATGGGCAATTCCTTTCCCTCCAAAACACCTCAGTACCTCAACTAAAAGATCAACCGACCTTATTCTGGATAAAAACTCATTTCCCAGCCCCTCACCTTGATGGGCACCTCTAACTAGCCCTGCTACATCTATGAATTCCACCGAGGCTGGCGTGACAATCTCGGGATTTATTAATTCGGCTAGTTTCTCCAGTCGTGGATCAGGAACCAATGCCATCCCCACCTTAGGAGATAGGGTGGAGAACGGAAACTTTGCTACCTGCGCCCGGCCTTGTGTGAGAGCGTTGAAGAGGGTTGATTTGCCAACGTTTGGTAGACCAATTATTCCGGCTGAAGGATTAGCCAAGCATCCTCCTCATTTATTCGGGGTAGCTCTCCTGCATTTCTGCCCTTAGACTATCCAATAACTCTAGATAACCTCTCAATCCTCTTTCTTCTGCCGGAGCTCTTAATCTTTTTAAAGCCCTTTCCTGAATCTGTCTGATTCGCTCTCTGCTGACTCCGTACTTTTTCCCAATCTCTCTTAAAGAATAATCGCCTTTTTCTTCCAAACCAAATCTTAACTTTAATATTTCCAATTCGCGCTGATCTTTTACTACCTTCTCCAGTAGTTTTCTGACCTCCTCTTTGAGCATATCTACGGCAAGCTTATAAACAGGTGGAGGTATATTAGTATTAGAAACAAACTCGACCATTGAACTATCTTTTTCCTCTCCCATTGGTTTATCAATTGAGACAGTAGTCTGGCTTATTCCGAGCGTTTGCCTGATCTTTTCCGGGGAAAAATCTATCTGTTCAGCAATTTCCTCGGGGGTGGGCTCCCTTTTTAATTTCTGTTCTAGTTGTCTGGATACTCTGCTCAACTTTCTTAACAAATAAGCTATGTGAACGGGAAGACGTATGGTTCTTGACTGATCAGCAATAGTCCTGGATAAAGCCTGGCGTATCCACCAACTGGCATAGGTACTAAAACGCTTGCCACATTTATAGTCAAATTTATCCACCGCCCGAGAAAGACCGATATTTCCTTCCTGGATGAGGTCTGAAAGAGAAACTCCTCTACCGGTGTACTTTTTAGCAAAACTTACCACCAGCCGAAGATTGGCTTCCATCATCTTCTTTCTGTCAGCCTCACACGCTGATTTTACGGCCACGGCCTCTTTTAAGATCTGTTTTATTTTCTTTTTATCTTGCTCAGACTCTATTCTGTCTATCTCGAAAAGTTCTTGTTCTAATAATTCAACCATCTCCCTGACTATATCTGGATTACGATCAAGGTCATAAGAATTTTTAAACAGCTTTCCTTCCTTTTGAAACAGGGCAAGGAGTTCTCGGTTCTTGTTAATGATGTCGGCTGCTTCTATCATAAGTTGGACTAGTTTTTGTTTTTCCTCTTTTATTCTTTTAGCAAGCTCCCTTTCTTCTTCCTTGGTGAGCAGAGGAGTCTTCCCTATACCTTCCAAATAACTTTCAATTGTATTTAAGGATGAATTTTGGTCTTCTACGGGAACCGCCTCTTTAGCATGGTCTTCCACCGACTCCTCCCTATATCATTGGTTGCCGCAACTCCAACTTCTCAGAGGTACAAACAAAGCGAGAAGTAATCATTTCCCTCGATAATTGATAAGAAAGACAGTTCTTAAGGATAGCCTCCAGTTCGGCTTCTGTGGCCTTATCAAAATTTTGTTGAACTGTCTTCTTCAGGCTTGAATAAAGAAGATATTCCATCAAAAGAACGGTCTTCTTTGAAACCTCTATTGGGTTCTTATCTTCCTTTTGGCAATCACCACAAAGAAGTCCGCCTAACTTTATGCTAATAAAGAGACCTTGAATTTTTCCTCTTTCTTTTCCACAATTTATGCATTTACTCAGGTATAGCCCATAACCCAAAATCTTCAAGAGTTTTATCTCGAAACTTCGCATCAAAAGACTCAAGTTTTGTTTAGGAATTCCTTCTAAGCAAAAAAGGGTCTTCACCAGAAGTTCAAAAAGATGAGAATTTGGCTGTTCTTCTC
>JBHIEA010000188.1:0-4024 GCA_046760365.1 bacterium | reverse complement strand
GCATCCCGAAAATGGACAAGAAGGGAAAGAATGCTGGCAGGAGCAAAAAAGCCTTCTCCCTTATGCTAAACTTAAGGCCGGACAACCCAACTGCAAAATCCCCGTTTGTTTTATAACCAATGAGACTCAGGATAAAAAGGATGACACTAAAAGATATTATGAGAGAGGTCATTGATAGCGGCGTGGAGTAGCCAAGGGTAAAAAGAGCACCATTGAGAAGGAGCCCGAAGAACATCAAGAATGAGATGCTAAGCCCGACAGAGAGGATAACTTTCTCGGTAAGGGGCAACCTATCTAGCTTAAAAATATGAAGGATAACAAATCCAGGAATAGTGGTGAAAAAAAAGAATCCCAAAAGTTGCCTTAAGAGAGGTACATCCAGCAGAATAGCCAAGTTCGTGGCAATGAGAAATGACAGGAAAAGGAAAAAACCTTTAGCCCTTGAGATCTTTAACAACTTTATCACGCTAGTTCTTCCTGCAAAAGTGGCTCTAAGGAGTTGTTAGTAACAGGTTATCTTAGCTTTTAGACTTTCAGATGCCTTGTTTTTCTTCGTACCCGCATCTTTTCCATCTCAGTTTTGTCTATCTGCTGATACGTAACCTTTCTCTTGGCTGGTTCTGAATCTGGTTTGAATATTTCGGTGAGTACCTTTCCATCCATGTCTTGGGGAATAGGCAGGCCCATCATATGAAGGATAGTTGGGGCTAAATCAAGGATGGAAATAGCTTCTATCGTTTGCCCATTTTTGATATCTGGGCCATATGCCATGAACAAGCCCGCCTTCTTGTTTTCGCCTCTCCAACCTCTGGGCAACTCGAAAGCCTCCTTTCTTCCGATGTCACCACAGATAGTAAACCCTTTGGCTTGGTCCGCTACCAAATCAGGCATCTCGGGCAGATATTCTCCTTGATATATATCTTCTTTTCTGAACACTTTGCTTATCGGCGCCTCTCCACTCAGCCCACTCTTGAGACCTTGCAATTTTTCAATCAGCTCGTCCCTTAAACTCTTATACTCTTCCAGTTGTTGGCGCAAATTGGGGGCTATGTATATCGGACCTTGCCCGCTGGCTAGACTCACTGTCTTGTCCCAGTTCACTTTCTGGGTTTTGGCACTGCCAGCCATTAGGGCACTGCCGCCAACTGCCCCATTTCGGTCGGGGAGAAAGCCGGATATCTGCCGCGGAATTACCCTGGGTAGAACATTCTCAAGATGTAAGGCACGGGCTATCTTAACTGCCCTCTGTCGATTTAGGCCAATCCGGTATAATAGATCAGAAATAGTCCGATTAAGCTTTAGGTAGCCTTCTGTTTGCAGCCAGGTATTTATATTAAACGCCTCTTTGACTTCATTGCAGCCATGGTCAGACATAATGATAATATTGTGTTCTCTTCCCACTAATTCACCGATATTTTGATCGATGACTTGCCACGCCTTTTTGGTATATTCAGCATTCCAAAAGGAATGTTGTAACTGGTTGATATAAAAAGTAGTAACGTGTAGAAAATCCACGTCCCTTTGCTCCCAAAAATCCTTAGCTACCCTGAACCGGCTCTCGATTATCTTTATTATTTGGCTGACTTGCTGTTCCGTTCTTTCGACATCATCAGGAGAAGCGCTCAGTGGTCCAAGAATGGGCGGATGAACTCTATAATCGTAGTTTTCCTCTAAGTAACGTTCCAAATCAGCCGGGTAGGTGAATCCATGGTCTCCAGCGTCAGCAGAGCCACAAATTAAGATGCCGTTAACCGGCCTAGGGGGATAGGTCAAAGGCATATTCACTACGCATACCCTTTTACCAGCCTCTCCAAGATAATCCCACATTTCCTTATTCTTGTGTATTCGGTTCCTGGGGAAATAGATCTTCTTGCCCTTGAAATCGATATTCTCCCACCAGCAGATGCCTAATTTCCCCGGGTTTTTCCCCGTTGAGTAGCACTTCCAGTTGGGGGAGGTGGTGGGTGGCAAGCAAGAGTTCATGTCTCCCCAGGTACCCTCGTCTCTAATCTTTCTTAAATTGGGAAGTTCTCCCTGCTCTATCCAGGGATCAATCAATTCAAAACACGCCCCGTCCAAACCGATAACGATGATTTTCACGATGTATACTATCCCTCTTTGATTCTAGTTTTCCGGTTCTCGCTAAAGATTTCTCCGTTGGTCATATAGCTGACGCCACTTCTAGCCGAAATATACTCTAACACCCTTTCCAACTTGGGCCATTCATACTCCCTTTCAATTTCCCAGGAATGTCCCCAAAGATGATAAACGCCTTTCTTATCTAAAGCTAAGTCGAATAGTAGCTTAGCGCGAATTTCCCAATCCAGCAATGACCTTATCGATATACCGGACTTTAGGCATATACCGGATCTTAGCCAAGTTTTCAAAGTTGTAAGCGGTGACCCATTATGGGCATGCAAAGTAATTCCCCACTCATAAGGGTCTTCAGGTAAGTTAAATCCTTTATAAATGCTTGTTCTGGCAGCTATGAATCCAGAACTCCGGACAAGTTCTTTAATCTCCATGCGATAGCGCCCTTTAGGGTAACAGAACATCAATACACGGTGTCCTAGTACCTCCTCAAGATAGTCCTTCGAATTAATAATTTCTTTTTCAGCTTCTTCTAGAGAAATAGCCGTCAGGTCCACATGGGTTTGCGTATGACAGCCAATCTCGAATTTATCATCTATTGTTTTTATATCTTCTCTTGACAGGGTATTGTCTAGGTAAGACTTGGGGATATAAAAGGTGCCTTTGAGGTTATGCTTTTCCAGCAGCTCGGCCAGCTTGAGGTCAAGTATGCTGGCATCGTCCCAGGAGGTGGTGACAATCACTCTATCCATAACAAATCTTAAATCAGTTTTGAGGGACTAAAATCCTTCTTACTATACCCGTAATAATACGGCAAAAGTGCCCTTAATGCCAGTGGTAGTAGCCAGACTAATTAAACCTTTTCGCTGACTACTGCCTTATATATGTTCTCGGTTTGCTCAACTATCTTGGGTAAATTGAATCTCTGCTCGACTAATAATCGGCCGCTTTCCCCCAATTGTTGCTTGGCTGGCTCATCGGTTAACATGTTCCTGAGCGCGTCGCCTAGCTGCTCTTCATCATAAGGGACAACAAAGCCGGCTTCACCACCAAATATCTCGGCTATGCCACAGCGGTCAGTCATTACCACCGGAATACCACAGGCACAGGCTTCAAGCACGGTATCTGGTGAGGCCTCATATACCGAAGGCAGAACGAACACGTCAGCATCAACATATGCCTCTAGCTTGGCCCTGTCATAGAGTGGGCCGGTAAATAACACCCTGTCTTCAATTTGGAGCTGGCTTATCACCCTTTTCAATTGAAAAAGATAGCCAGAGTCAGGGCCAACGATAACGAGCTTAACATTACCGAGTTCGGGTGAAATTCGAGCCAAGGCCTTTGCCAGAAGGTCAAGCCCTTTTATCCTATGGATTCTTCCCAGAGAAAGTATTATCTTTTCCTGAGTACCCAAGTTATATTTTCTTCTGAATTCTCCTTTTGCCGGCAAATCTTCGAATTGAGACAGGTTAATGGCATTAGGCACTACTTCAATCTTGTCTTTGCTCACTCCGGCATTCAGGTATTGTCCGGCTTCTGTTTCGGTAAAAGCAATCACCTTGGAGGCATCTTTTAACACCTTACGTCCCCAAAATAGATCATATAGCCATTTCAAGCCTGATTTTCCTATTCTGGGCAGTGAGCCATGTGCCTGCTGCACATACGGAATACCGTTTCTCTTTAAATGGGTGTGTAGTAGTATGTTCTGAACATTGCGGAAACCATGTAAGTGAACAATATCAAATCTACTTATCTCATGCCTTATTTCATGTAGCATATCCCACGAAAGAGGCAGAGGATATTCAGGCAGTAAACGATTAGGCACACTTCTAAAATAGAAAACTTTAACACCATCAATAAAGGCAGGATTTGAATCTGCTCGTATTCGAGATTTCTTATCGAATACATCTGTAGTCCATACGGTAACTTCATG
>JBHIEA010000187.1:0-4030 GCA_046760365.1 bacterium | reverse complement strand
GGCGCATGCCTCTCATCAGGGTTAAGGGGGACAGAGTAATTCTCTCGGCTGGTTTATGAGAACTCTTTTGAAGAGAGATTCTTTCACCCAGGCCAATTTGAGCATTCTCTCTTATCAAACCGTCCATTTGGATGACCCCTTTCCCTCGGTCCTCCATATAGGTGGGCATAATCTTGGCTACCGTCTCTCTTTTACCTTTAATCTTAACTATATCTCCCACTTCTGCCCCGATTTTGACCATATCTTTAGGGTCTATCCTGGTTATGGCCCGGCCCACATCTCTTGACCTTGCCTCAGCCACTCTTAAAGTTAGTGCACTATTATCTTTCAATATTTCTCAACTCCTTTTGTTTTCTTGGTCAAGTATATCTTTATTATTTTGCATTGCATCACAAATTATATAATTTATTTTCTTTTTGTCAAGGGGTTCTGCTTTGCCTGTTTTTTGACCTTGACTATTAGAGTCGAGTTAGATAGAATTTGGGGAAACTCCCAAAACCAAGAAACGATCCAGTATTATGGCTGCGGAAAACAAGACAGCAGGAAAAATCAAGACGCAGATAACTAAAGGTTTTGGGAGTAAAGGTCAAAGGGGTATTAGAATGAAAGGGGCTGTGGGTTTTCAACATATTGGCAGAATAAGTATAGGGAGATGAGAAACGATGATTAGGTCTATACCCCCAAAAACAAGCACTGGTAGGTGTAGAACCATAAGAGGTGATAAAGGAAGAACCGTAGAACTTGGCCAGGTTATTAAAATTGGTACTGGAGAGAGAAAAGAGGCTGCCTCTAAAAGGGGGGAAAAGATTAAGCCTATTCACTCCTGGGCATTTGTTTCCAAGCCAAAGTTTACCCGCTACTACCCAACGAAAAAGCATAAGAATGTTCTTCTTATAGAAAGAGTCAATGAACCAGCAATACGTATTTTGGAGGATATAACCGAAACGATAGTTGTTGCTTATCTACCCCAAGTTAAAGAGAAGGATATCCATATCGAGCTACACGGTGATATCCTTGAAATAGCAGCCCAGACTAAAGATGAATTTGGACTTCAAAGATATGCCAAAGAAATATTGCTCCCATTTATAGCTGATCCCAGGGCCATAAAGTCCTCCCTTGAAAATAATATTCTGGAGATAAACTTGCGCAAAAAAGGGAGAAATAGAAAGCGATGAAGAGAAAGATTTTGGTAGTAGATGACAACAAAAAGACTTGTGATTTCCTTACTGAGATCTTTGCTGAACAAGGTTACCAGACGTTTTCTGCTCTCAGCGGGCAATTAGCTCTGGATACAGTTAAGAAAAAGAAGCCAGAGTTGGTTCTTCTAGATATTAAGATGCCCAAGATGGATGGGATAGACGTGTTGAGGCGAATAAAGAGAATAAACAAGGACGTAGTGGTAGTTATGATTACGGGTTATGGCGCCTTAGATACGGCCAAAGAGGCTATGAGATTGGGGGCTTACGAGTATGTCACCAAGCCTTTTGACCTAGATTTCATAAAGGCAGTTATCAGAGATGCGCTATCAGAAAGGAAGCCCCAAAGGTTGTTAAGAGAACAAGATGAGACGAGCAACGTGGAGAGTCCGCTTGTATAGCAAGATTGTTTTGCTGAGGAAAACTTCTTAAAGTATATCCTATTTTTTATTTTTTAAGCCAGATCTCAATCCCTCTCATCAAGTAAATTACCGCAAAGGCTCCCAAAATCGCGGGAATATAGGAAACTGTTCCACCCGATCTCCAGGTCCAGTAACGCCATGCACCAAAGACGGGGGTTCCTATCCACGCACCAAACCAAGCGATTATCAACATGCTCCAGTATCCACATGCTAATCTCACCTTGAGACGATAATAACAGATTAAGGAAACACCGGCTGCGATAATCGCTTGCCACAGAAACGGTAGAAAATCCACGTACACCATTTGCTTTTCACCTCCTCCCCCTCTTTTAAAGGAAGTTCTTTTATTTTTCTCACCTCTTCACGCTCCTTTGACTGCGAGAGCTATTTTGCTTTTCTCTTTATTTTTGATTTCTATATACAGACTCTTAATTAGTTCTTTCAACTGTTCGGTTCTTGATTTAATCTGCTGAGGATCACCACTGGCTAAGGCAGCCTTCAGCTTAAGGATCGCCTTTTCTAACCCTTCTATTTGAATGTTACCCACTTTGTCTTTTGCTTCCTGGATAGCCATCTCAGCAGCAGCAATCATATTATCTGCCCTGATGCCTATCTCTACCTTTTCTTTTTGTCTTTTATCTTCTTCAGCATGTACCTGGGCCTCTTT
Source organism: bacterium (assembly GCA_046760365.1). Taxonomy (GTDB): domain Bacteria; phylum Aerophobota; class Aerophobia; order Aerophobales; family AE-B3A; genus AE-B3B. The sequence goes on along the minus strand of JBHIEA010000187.1, from coordinate 1,745 downwards.
AATCAGACGCTCTATCTCTTCTTTCGATAGCGCTTGGGAAGAGGTAATTTTTATCCTTTGTTCATTACCTGTATGCAAATCCTGAGCCGAGACGTGCAGGATCCCGTTAGCGTCAATGTCAAAAGTCACTTCAATTCGAGGTATTCCTCGAGGAGCAGGAGGGATATCCATAAGTTGAAATCTACCCAGGCTCATATTGTAAGCAGCTATCTCTCTTTCTCCTTGTAAAACATGGATCTCTACAGTAGTTTGGTTGTCGGTGGCGGTGGTAAATATTTGCCCCCGAGAAGTAGGAATAGAGGTGTTTCTTGGGATAATTTTGGCAAATATTCCACCCTGAGTCTCGATACCCAGGGACAATGGGGTGACGTCCACCAAGACTATCTCTTTCATCTGACCGGTCAGCACCCCTGCCTGAATTGCAGCACCTACAGCTACAACTTCGTCAGGATTGATATATTTGTAAGGTTCTCTGCCCAGAAGCTCTCTAGCCAACTCTTGGGCGGCTGGCATTCTTGTTGCGCCGCCTACCAAGATTACCCTATCGATGTCCTGGGGTCTTAGTTTTGCATCGGTCAGAGCCTGCTTAGTTGGGCCAATCATCTTCTGAAGAAGATCTTGAGTTATTTCTTCAAATTTCGCTCTGCTTAGCGGTATTTCCAGGTTCTTAGGATCGTCTTGATTGGGAACGATAAAAGGTAATCTGACATTGGTAGTCAATGCACTGGATAATTCAATCTTGGTGATTTCTGCCGCTTCCCTTAGCCTTTGCAGGGCTATTCTATCTCGTCTTATATCAATTCCGTATTCTTTTCGGAACTCATCGGCTAAATAATCCATTACTCGCCTATCCCAGTCGTCTCCACCAAGCCAGGTGTTACCATTAACCGCCTTAACTTCAAATACCCCTTCACCCAACTCTAAGATGGAGACATCAAAGGTTCCTCCACCTAAATCCCAGACTAAAATAGTGTGAATATTCTCTTTATCTAAGCCGTAAGCTAAGGCAGCAGCAGTTGGTTCATTAATGATCCTAATTACCTCCAACCCAGCAATTCTACCAGCATCCTTGGTTGCCTGGCGCTGAGCATCATTAAAGTAAGCAGGTACAGTAATAACTGCCTTTTCTATCTTTTCACCCAGATAATTTTCTGCATCATTTTTAAGCTTTTGCAAGATTGAAGCAGAGATTTCCTGCGGAGTATACTCTTTGTTGAAGCCTATCTTAACCCTATAATCAGAGCCCATACGTCTTTTTATTGAAATCACTGTCCTTTCAGGATTAGCAACTGCCTGTCTTCTGGCCAGTTTTCCCACTAACCGTTTTCCATCGAGAGTAAAAGCTACCACCGAAGGGGTTAATCGGTCTTCCTCTGCATTAGGTAAGACTTTTGGTTGACCATCCTCTAAAGTGGCTACTACGGAATTAGTTGTTCCCAAATCAATTCCTACTACGGCCATCTTTTTCGTCTTCTCCTCCCAAAAACACGCACTTTATCCTCCTTTCTATATTCGGTTTCCAAGTCCTACCCTCCTCATTGGGAAGCTATATAGGCACGTAAATTATCTAGATAGATAGCTGATCTTTCGCGTCCCTATTTTCTAAGCCAAATCCCAATCCCTTTCATCAAGTAAATTACCGCAAAAGCTCCCAAAATAGCGGGGATATAGGAAACTGTTCCGCCCGATGTCCAGGTCCAGTAACGCCATGCACCAAAGACGGGGGTTCCTATCCACGCACCAAA
>JBHIEA010000186.1:0-4084 GCA_046760365.1 bacterium | reverse complement strand
TCCAGCCCTGATAGTCATATTCTCTCAAATAGAAGAGTAGTTCCAGGTAATCCCAAAAGTTGACAAACCCGGGAATTAAATCCCAGTCCCAATTTCTAAAATTATCGTTGATGTGTAGGTAAAATAATTTGGCTTTGCTCACCAAAAGTGATACCGATTCAGCCGGATTTTCACCTGCTTGAAGGGCATGACCTACGTCGAGAGTTATACCAACATTTTCCCTACCCACCTCGTGGCAAAAGTGTAGACCTTTCCCTACTGTTCCTACAATAGTGCGAACCGCTGGTTCACTCATTTTGTATTCCAGGCTAACCTTAATATCGGATCTATAGTCGGCCACCCCTTTTACTGCCTCAATCAAGTTTTTCCAAGCCTCTTGATAGTTTACCTGGAAGGGATAATCATGGCCATCATTTAAGAGGGCAACAGTAACTAGATCACATCTTAGCTGGGAGGCTAGATCCATTGCCTGCTTTAGAGCCTCCTCCGCCTCTCTCCTCGTCTTTTCAGAAAGAGAAGTCAAGGATCCAAAGGCCCATCGAGGTTCGGCCTTTAAGTTCACGTTTACCGCAGAAACTTCTAACCTATATTTCTCTATTAAGCTTTTTAGCCTATCAAAGTCACTGAAATCTGATGGATAAATTAGTTCCACCCCTTCGAGTCCCTTTATTTTGGAGGCTAGCTCAAGCTTCTCTTCCAGAGTCCTCTCCGTTTGATACTCCGTAAATCGGTCCTGAAGTCTCCCCAAAAAACCAGTGATAATCGAATATTTTATCTCCATATTCTTCCTCCTGGAGTAAGTATATAAAACCAGAGACCCTAACCCCGGACATCAATATTTTACTGCCCCGGCAGTTAAGCCACTAATGAAATGTCTCTGTAACACCCCATAGATAGCGGCAATAGGTATAGAAGCCATAAGAGCGGCAGCCATCAGTGAACCCCATAAAAACACATCTCCTTTAACTAGTTGACCTACCACACCTACGGTTAAGACTTTCTGAGATTCAAGCTGGATGAAGCTTAAGGCATATACAAACTCAGTCCAGGAGAGGGTAAAGGCGAAGACACCTGCTGCAATAATCCCAGGGGTAGCTAAAGGTAGCACAATCCTAACAAATGCTCCTATCCTGGAGCAACCATCTATTATGGCACACTCTTCTATTTCTTTGGGAATAGTGGCAAAGTATCCCATGAGGATCCAGGTGCAAAAAGGAACCAGAAATGTAGGATAGGCAATAATAAGAGAAACCACCGAATTAGCTAGTCCTAGTGATCTTAGTACATGGGCCAAGGGAAGAAAGAGTAAGGTTCGAGGAACCAGATAAGTAATGAAGATACCCATGCCGATCATGCCTGCCCCGAGAAATCTAAGCCTGGCAACACTGTATCCTGCCAGACTTCCGATAGCAAGAGAAAGAAAAGTAGACAAACCTGCGGCAATAAAAGAGTTTCTCATCCAGGTTAAAAAAGGCATTTTTGTAAAGAGGTACACGAAATGCTCTAAAGTGGGGGCTTTCAATACGAATGGGGATTGAGCGAGATTGTAGAGTTCCCGATCGGGTTTAAGAGAGGTTATCGCCATCCAGAAGAAAGGGAATAGGAAAAAGATTCCCAAAAAAAGAAGCGGGAGATAGAGAAGGAGTATTTTTTTTACCAAATTTTTGCCTCTTTTCACATTGTCCAATCTTTACCCCAGAAGCTATCGATTAAATTGCCTTTCTTAGATACTTGAGTTCTAAGTAGACCATTAAGAGAAGAACCGGGAATATGAAAAGAGAAATTGCGGTTCCCTTCCCTAATTGGCCAGCTACCAATCCAACTTGGTAGGATAGGGTGGCAAACAAATGAGTAGTGTTAGCCGGTCCTCCTCTGGTGATAACGTAAACCGTTTCAAAGTCAGCAAAGGTCCATATAGTTGAGAAAAGGGTTACTATAAGTATGATATGACGCAGTTGAGGCAGGGTAATATTAAAAAACTTACTGAACCTGCCGGCTCCATCGACTTCTGCTGCTTCGTATAGTTCGGTGGGGATTGCCTGAAGGCCAGCAAGCATCGAGACCCCAAAAAATGGGGTGCCTCTCCACACATTGGCTATAATAACGGCGATCATGGCCAGAGTTGAGTTAGCCAGCCATGGCCATCCGGTATCCGAAATTCTGGCGATCCTTACTATATAATTGATTACTCCAAATACTGAATCGTACATCCATATCCAAGCAACGCCGCTTATGGCCATAGGAACGATCCAGGGTAGCAAATAAAGTCCGCGGAGGAAGTTTCTACCCCGAAATTGTTGGTTTAGAACCAAAGCCATTCCTATTCCTAAAATGAACTTCAGACTTACTGCACTGAAGGTATAAACAAAGCTGTTGCGCGCGGTTCGCAAAAAAATCGCGCTCTGAAATAATTCGATGAAATTTCTAAGGCCTACAAAATGAGGAGGACGGCCCACCACTTTATCAGTAAGGCTAAAATATACGGCCAGCACAAATGGGTAGGCTACTAAAGTGAGAATCAGCGCCACCGCAGGAAGAACCAGAAGATAACCCAATTTTGCTTCCCTTTTGCCCGGAAATTTCAAGAACCTGTCCATGCTTCTCATTTCTTAATTTTTTGGGGAGAAAGGTATTGTGCTACCTTTCTCCCCTTCCCTTCGACTCAATCCTTGCCCTGTTTAAGTTGCCAGAGGAATAACCAGCATTTTTTATTTACCATAGATCGACTTCATTTCGTTTACGGCTGTACGCACAGCTTCATCGGCAGGTACTCCTCTAGCAACATTGGCAAACATGTCTACGATAACGAACCTCGCATGTGTTTCCGCAGCCTGTCTGGTTACCGGACCGGGGTACCCGATAGGCTCAAGAACCTCGTTAGCCCGGATGAAGGGTCGCAAAGCCGGGTCCTCCCACATTGGATGTTTGGTGTAGGCTACCAAAGGAGGACTGGTATTACCTTCACCCAGAGCCATGTAGGGCAAATACTGATCCTTTTCCATTACATATCTGATGAGATCCTTTGCCAGTTCCGGATGTTTGGAATATTTGAAAATCACGTACTGACGAACTTCGGCAAGCTGAAATTTACCGGCCGGGCCACTGGGGAATAACAGGTGGGTCATGTTAGCCCGGACCAGTGGATTTGCCTTTTTGGAGGCCCAATAAATACTTCCACTGTTATTCGTCATGGCGTTAACCCCGGCCAGAAACACCCTGTTGTTGGAACCATCATCCCATCCCAGGACACCGGGTAGCATCGCTTCGGTGTAGAGCCTCTTTAAGAATCTCAATGCCTCTCGGGTCTCCGAAGAGTCTAAGGCTATAGTTTTTCCATCTGCCTCCACTTCTTTTCCACCGTACGACCACAGCAAGGGATAAGCAAATTGATTTGCATCTCCAGATGCGTGACCCAAAGCAAATCCCATGCCAACTCCCGTGGCAGCCTTAATTTTTACAGCTACTTCTAAGAGATCTTCCCAGGTCCAATCCTCCGGAGGAATAGCTAGACCAGATGCAAGAAGCAAGTCCTTTCGCACAAGTATTGCCTGATTAGAGGGATACCAGGGGATTGCCTTCCAGTGACCACCGACTTTACATATTTTCTCCGCTACCGGAAACCAACCATATTTTTCGCCCAGCTCTTCGGCTACATCATCCACGTTAATCAATACCTCTGGATAAAGAGGAGCTGTATGTGGTTGTCCTCCCAGGATATCCGGACCCACTCCCGTTTCCGCGGCAGTGGTCAATTTGACGATGAGGTCATCGATGGAAACGAACTCAATGTCGACTTTGACGCCCTTTTTTGCTGCCCACTCGTTTACTTGTTTTTCAAAAAGCTCGTTCATAGTAGGTATAAATATCCCAAACAGACTAATTGACAAGCGAGCCTTTTGAGCTAGTGCTGAGGTCCCTAGGCTGCCTATCAGCATGGAAATCATTACCACTACCACGGCACATTTAATTACCTGACTACCTCTTTTCATTTTTTGGTACCTCCTTTTCTTTTATTCGTGATATTCTCGGAACTTTTTCCTCACCTCCTAGTGTATAATAGATTTGGGTACCCTACTAGATCTTT
>JBHIEA010000185.1:0-4111 GCA_046760365.1 bacterium | reverse complement strand
ACCACAGAAACCGAAATTGAGCAAAAGCTTCAGGTTAAGGTGCGGGGAAGGGTGGGGGAGAGGATTTTTGCTAATGTGGATTATGATGATACTGCTCCCCGAAGTGAGCAGCAGAAAATGTCTCTTACCTACGAGGGGAAAAAGGATGAGATCATCCAGGAAGTTACTTTAGGGGACCTTCAATTGGGCTGGCCTGATACAGAATTCCTTGCCTATAATAAGAGCCTCTTTGGAGCTCGAGTTACCGCTAAAAAAGGCCAGTTTAACCTTATGGGAATAGGCAGCGTGAGCAAAGGGACCTCAGAGAGTAAGACTTTCACCGGAAAGACTACTTTTGAAAAAAAAGAGATCCCTGACACCTCTTACTTAAAGAGAAGATATTACCTGACTTGCTTTGATCCTACCCACCTTCCTCTTACTTCTCAAAGCTTGGAAGTTTACCTAGATGATCAGGATGGAGCCAACAATGAAACCTCGCTAAAGCTAACGGTGACCGGGGAGGATGGCGACACTTACACAGGCTATTTTGATCTACAATACCCGGGAGAGGATTATTTATGGGACTCCCGGGAGGGGATAATTAGATTTCATCGGAGCATAGAGGAAAATTTTGTCATTGCCATTAGCTATCGAGATAAGGATGGTATCCGATATCCAATCTCAGGATACCGCATGATAAAGAAACAACAGGATCTGGTTTATATAGAAAAATATGAGTTAAGAAACTATTATTATCTGGGAGGTCAGAAAATTCGCCGGGAGGATTTTACCCTTCTCATCTTTGATTTAAACGGCCATGACCTAACCTCAAACTATGAATTTGAGATAGATTATGACTTCGGGATTTTAAAATTTACCCATCCTTTGCCGCCGTTCCCCGATGCCTACCCTCCTAATCCCATTCATGAGTACACCATTTACACCGAATACCAGCACAGTGTTGACGTCTACCTTCTTCACCCCGATATCGTTCCGGGAAGTGAAGTTGTATGGATGGATGGAAGGAGACTCACCAAAGAGGTAGATTATTTAATCGATTATAGCTCGGGCTTTTTGACCTTTCTGGACCCAGCTCGCATCACTGAAGCCACCAAGATCAGGGTGGATTATGAGTGGATACCCTTTATGGGGGGAAAGGCAGCCATTCTGGGAGTTCGAGCCTCTTGGGTTCCCCATGAGAGAGTCTCTTTAGGGTCGACCTTTCTTTCCCAGAGTTCTCCCCGCGTCAACCAACCGCCCCAGGTGGGATCTTCTCCGGCCTCTCATCAAGCAATAGGGCTGGACACCCAGTTTAATTTTGGGTCCGACTCATCTACAGAAGATGATTCTGTTCATTTCCCTAAGCTACAGGTTTCAGGAGAAGTTGCCAGAAGCATGTACAATCCGAATACCTTTGGTAAAGCCATCATAGAGAACTTTGAATCTACCAAAATCAGCGATGACTTTTCTATGGATAAGGATGCTTGGCGGCTCGGAAGTAGGCCGACTCTGGAGAATTCGGGAGAAAGGGCCAGGGTCAATATCCAGACTGAAGAGACCCCCGGTGAGGATATCAATCCTGACTGGAGTCGAGATAAAATAAAGGTTCTGGTGCTCAATTTTGATTTTTCCACTCCCGAGAGCTGGGAGAGTTTAGTTTATCCTATCTCTAGGGTGGGAAGGGATTATAGCGAGAGATGCTTTCTTGAGCTATGGATCAAAGGCGACGGCCAGGGGGGGAGGCTATATTTTGATCTGGGAGTAGTGAGTGAGGATGCTGATGGGGATGGCAGACTGGACACCGAGGACAAAAATGGGGATGGAAAGCTTAATCCGGGAGAGGACAGCGGTATTGACCTGGGTGGAGAACTTATAGGAAGCGGTAACGGAAAACTGGATACTGAGGATCTTGATGGAGACGGTAACTTGGGCACTATTGAAAGCTTTTCTGAATATGGAGACACGATTGAGTCAGATCTAAAAATTACTTGGGAGGGCTGGAGGAAAGTCACTATCCCCTTAGCAGCCTCTTCTAATTGGGAGGCTGTTAATCTGGTAGTTAAGCATCTTCGTCTATGGATTCAAAAAGATGCGGGTGAGTCAAGCCTTAAATTTGCCCGAATAAGCATTTCCGGGGATCGCTGGCAGAAACAGAACCTAAAAGCCCAAGCCGTAAATAATCAGGATAATCCAGATTACAATCCCTTTAATGATGAGGGTTTCCGTAGCTATTATGAGGAGATGTACGGAGATTTTGAAAGCCGAGGTCACAAGAGAAGAAAAGAGGGGACGCTTTTTCTTTATGGTCTGGCACAGGGAGATGAAGGTTATGTTCAACAGACCTTCATCAGTCCTAAAGACTTTACCAGTTACCGAACTCTTAATTTCTGGATTCGGGGGTCTGATGAATGTAGCCAGCAAAACACCTATTCCGCCTATCTTCGTATAGGCTCAGACGTTAACCAGGGAGGAGAATACTTGGAAAAAGAGGTCACTGTAGATTTCACCGGCTGGCGCCTGATAGGGACTGATTTTTCTGATTTAACTTCTCAGGGAGTCGTCTCCCTGCGAGAGGTCAAGCAGCTAAGAATAGGAATAAGAAGTAATTTCAATTCTGACCCCGAGAAAGGAGTCTACTTTAATGACATCTTTCTCTCGGGGGTCCAGAAAGAGGAAGGTTTTGCTAACCGAGTAGGATTAAAAATGGAGCTGGGAAATTCTCTCTCAATTAGTAGTGAATATAAGACATTGGATGCAGCATTTCGAACCATAGGGTTGCTGCCTACCAATCAGCGAATAAGAGCATCTCACCTGGGAATCGATCTTTCACCTTGGGAGTTTCTCCCCCTCTCATATGGTTTTACCAGAAAGGAAACTAACACCTTATGGGTGCGAGAGACTTCCCTGAGCACCAAAGAGTTGGGGAAGGTCGCGGAGGAGAAAAGGGATTATAGATTAGATTTTCTTCTTCCTCGCTGGCCTAAGATGGGTCTGACCATGCAAAATAGGGTCACAGATTATCAATCTCGGGCCGAGATAAAGAATGAGGATACTTACCGGGTCTCTTTAGATTACCAGAATCCCTATCGCTTTGCACTTCTACCTACTTCTATCCAGACTGCCTATGAGATAGGAGAAACGCGAAGGATTTTTCTGGATCCTGCCAAAAATAAGAAAGAGGAGACGAGAAAGTTGCGAGTTAGCCTTCCTTGGGAACCCTTAGATAATCTCAAGATCAAGCCGAGTTACAGTCAGACGAGAGCTAATGAGAGGACTCAGGAAGCTTTTATGCCTAAATTGAGAGAAAAGGAATTCGGTTTAGAATCACTCGCTACTTTTTTTCATCTTTCCCCTCGTCTTTCTTTTCAAGGTGGCTATAGAGAAGATGATTTTTCTTTTGAGACTGCCCAAACGCGGGATATCTTTACTCATTCCCAGATCTCCTTGAGTTTACCCCTGAGAATGAAAGAATTCTTTCCCCCCTCTCGATTCTTGAGTACCTTAAAGTTCTATACCGACTATGAAATAACCAGAGAAGCTCTTTACCATGATACTTCCAGTCCTTTGAGTTTCGGCTCCCAGTTAGGACTGAAAATCCTGGATTTAAAAGACGGAAGGACCAAACTAATCTTAAAGAGAGGAAATTTTAGCTTAAGACAGAGATGGCAACCTTTTGATTTTCTTAACCTCGCCGCTGACTATAGTAATATGAGGGAGAAAAAGGTTCGGGAAGGAACCCCTTATCTTCTCAAGATCAGAACCTGGCCCAGTCTAGATCTTAAGATTGATTTGAACGCCAGTCCTTGGGGTATAGGAAAATTGTCTCAGAGGCTTTTTGCCACTTCCCTTCTCATGACTGGCTATGTCCAGAAACTCACCCATAAAGAGAATATATCTTCTACCCGAACCTATCGGAGATCTCTCACCTGGAAAGGTGACTTTAAAAAACCTGAGGATCTTAGTCTAACCATTAGTCACAATTCTGCTGAGAGTCGAAAAAAATACCATGAGGAGCCGGCGATTTTAGTTAATCTGTCTTCCTGGTATGAGATAAAGTTTGATTATTTCACTCTTTTGCCCTGGGGAAAAAAGATTCCTTTTCTGCGGCGGATTATAAACTTTGAGGATAAAA
>JBHIEA010000184.1:0-4120 GCA_046760365.1 bacterium | reverse complement strand
GCCGCAAAGACATCCCTAAAGGTAAGGCGATAGCCATAAGAGGCCAAAATAATTTGCCAGGAGAGAGTAGCCAGGAGCAGGATAAAAAGAGCATTGGCAATAAAAACAACTGCTCCCAACCCACCTATTTGACTGACCTCGAAGAAGACATTCTGAATCCCGGCTAGATAAAATATCAAAATCAGAGCTGTTAGCCCAACCACCGTGGAGATGATGACAAAAACCTTTCTCTTCATCCTCCAAACACTATCTTCATGAATCTATCTACAGCTTCATGGGTCGTGGTTTTGTGGACTAGCCCAGGGTATTTTTTTGCCTCCTCCACATCCCGGGTGAGGTTCAGTCTCTGTTGATCCACACAGTAGAAGTTTTTCCTTTTTTTATGATAGTCCGCTAGATAAACCTGTTCAGTCTGCCCCGGAGTAGGAATAAATAGAGCTTTTTTTCCTAATAGGGAAAGTTCCATGAGGGTGGTATAGCCAGGTCTGGTAACAACTAATTTGGACCTGTTCATAATCTCTTCCTGGCTTTTCCTCCCAAGGTAGCCAAAAACACGAAGATGGTTAACCCATTCATTTCGGGGGTCCTCTGGTTTTCCCAGGGCTATAACCACCTTACCTTTTAAAACAGGTGCCTGCTCAAAGATTTTTTTCTCCAGAATTGTTCGCTGGGGCTCTGGCCCAGAAAGAGAAATGAAATAATCAATGTCTTGGGCGGTTTCTCTTTTTTTTAAATCGGATAGCAGTCCCAAATATTCAATTCTTTCGGGCTTAAAATACTTTAAATTGTGGGAAAGATCTCCACTCAAATTATCTACTTTGTGATCGGGAACAAGAAACTTAGAGAAGTTATTTTTAAAAAAGGAATAGTTGAACCCCTCCGTTGCCATTTCAAAAAGTTTTATCCGACCGGGAGCAATAAATCTAAGTTGATGAGAAATAAGATAAGAAGGAATTTCTTTATCATAAACCCCGTAGCGATTGTCGGAAATTATTCTCTCATATTTTTCCCTCATGATCAGTTTTTTAATCTGACGGTGCTCCTTGACCACCTCACTCATATAAATGGGAAAATAGCTAAGAAATTTAGCTACCGAAAAATCCCTTTCAGAATAAGCAGAAGAATAATCGGGAACACTCACATAACCGCAAGCATCCTGGAGCTCGTCTTTTAAAAGATCTAGAGATCTTCCCATTCCTACCAGGGTAAGACTATGACCAGCTTCTATTATCCTCCTCAAGATGGGAAGATCCCTGGTAGCGTGGCCCAGACCCCAGGAACAGACACCGAAGAGAACCTTCACTTTAGTTTCTTCCGCTCAGCCCGCCACCTCTTTCTTAACCCCTTTTATGACTTTATCCTTTATCTGTTGGCCCTGAGACAATATTGAGGAAATTACAGAGTTTGTTCTTTTTTTAAATTTTTCATCTCTAATATAGCCGAGATTAATCCAGACATTCAAGGCTGCACTTTGCAAAGCTGCATCTGCTAGCAAAGCTCCTACGCCAACATCAGTGATTAAATTAGGATTGCCTCGGGAAAGAAGAAGTTGGGCCAGTTCTATCAACCGAAGAGACGATTTAGCTGTAGCCAGGGGAGCCTGAGTTGCATCCTTCAGGGCGATTTGCAAAGCCTGTTTCCTTTTTTCCTTTAGCTCGCAAGTACCCTTGGGCATCCGAGAAACTTCGGAAAATCTGGCATATGCCTCAATATCCTTTTGAATGAGGAGACAGAGTTCCTCTTTAAGCTTGTCTGCCTCTTTTAAAATCTTTCGAATGTCCCCTTCAACCTTCTCAAATCGGGGTTTACCTAAAGTAAAATTTCCCACCATGCAGAGAAGGGCCGCTCCCAAAGCTCCCACTAGGGCAGCTACACTTCCTCCTCCCGGCGTCGGGGTCTTAGATGCGGTATTCTCAAGGAAAATTCTTAATGGCTTGTCTAGATACATTTTTATTCCTCCGAAAGATAGTCCGAAGCCAAAGCCGAAAACTCTCTTACTCATCCCTGAATTATCAAACACCTCACCAACTACTGACTACTCTGTTTACAGTTGATAATTCTTTTCTCGGTAATTATGTAGTCAACTGGGACATCATGTGGTTGAGGCCGGATATTATCTACTAGCTGCAGTTCAAAGGCCAAAGCTATGGATCTGGTTCTATGCGGGAGTTGCTTTAAGAATCGATCATAAAAACCTTTTCCAAATCCAAGCCGATTTCCTTCTTTATCAAAAACAACTCCGGGGACTATCACTAATTCTAGCGCTTCTGTGGTAAGAGGACGATAAAAATTCTTTTTTGGCTGGAAGATTCCTAGCGTCCCGAGTTCGAGCTCTCTTTTGGGATCCTTTAGCTCCGATATTAGAATCTGGTTATTTTGAGAGTCAATTAGAGGAACAGCCACTCTTTTACCCAACTTCAAGGAATGTTCAACCATCCTCTCGGTTTGGACCTCATCGGCTAGAGCCAAATAAAAGAGAATTGTTCCAGCCTGAAGAAACTCATCAGTCCCTAAGAGTCTTTGCTTGATCTCCTTGCTTTTTCTTGCGATCGTCTGAGAAGATTGAGATCGACGCAGAGCTAAAATTCTTTTCCTCAAAAGAGATTTGTTTACCTTATTCTCCCTCTAAAAACAGTGAACTAAAGATTTCCTTCTCGGAAAGAGGACAGGTATTCGGTGCAATACTCATCTTTACCCAGGAGGGCCTCCCCTGCTCGAATCACTGAAATCATTTGCTTATCCAGAGGATCAAGAATAACCGCGTCTAGCCCCCTTGACATGGCCATGGAAAGAAAGACCCGGTTGAGAAGCCTCCTTCTGGGTAGGCCAAAAGAAATATTGCTCAAACCACAGATAAGATGGATTCCCTCGAAAGAGTCCCTGATCTTTCTCATAGCCTCAAGCACAGTCCAACCACCCTTAGAATTGGTGCTAATTGGACGAACCAAAGGATCAAGATAGATATCTTTTAGAGCGACCCCCTCTTGGGTTAATAGGTTTACTAAACGTTCAGCAACAGCATATCTTGTTCTGATATCCTCAGGTATTCCGGTTTCGTCCATAGTTAAACCAATCACCTTACTGCGGAATCTTTTAAGAAGCGGAAGAATCCCCTCAACTCTGTTTTTTTCTGCCGTCACCGAATTTATTATAGCTTTCCCCTTATGCTGGGTTAATCCAGCCTCCAGCACCTTTGGATTGGGACTGTCAATGCAAAGAGGAACTTCTACTGCCTCCTGAATAACCTCTATCGCCCACTTCATATCCTCAACCTCAGTGTGGATCCTGGTTCCCACATTGACATCCAGTGCATCTGCCCCGGCTTTTACCTGAGACCTAGCAAGATCCTGAATGAAAGCAGCGTCTTTTTTCTCCACCGCTTTTTCTACATCCTTGACGCTAGTATTGATCTTTTCTCCTATGATAAACATGCTCCTAAACCCTTTTATAATGCTCTACTTTTCCCTGCCTCACTGAGAAATCCATCCCCTTTGTATATTCAGGAAAACGGCACAAACCCTTGACTTGTCGAAGTTTAGCAGATCGTTGCAACATTGTCAAAATATCTTTTTTAGAAAATGCACTTTGTCTCTGGAGGCTAATTACTTAAAAATGGTGAGTGACTAAAAATTCAAAGGGTAGCGACCATATTTCCTGGCGGCATGGTAAAAGGCTAGAATGTTGTTAATGCTAACGTCGGGTTGGATATTATGAGCGGGAGAAATGATCAACCCTCCTCCCCTTCCTACCGTCTTAAGGCGAAGTTTGACCTCCTCTTCCACCCTGCTGGGCGTCCCGAAAGGAAGAACCTCCTGGATATCAACGGTACCCCAGAAAGTTAACCTATCCCCATATAACTTCTTCAGCTTAGCCGGATCCATCGATTTTGGCTGCACTGGATTGAGAATATCTAGCCCAATTTCGATAAAATCAGGTATAACCGGCTCCACGTAACCATCGGTGTGGAAGGCGGTCTTTATCTCGGGATTCACTCTTCTGAATTCCTCAAAGATCAAACCATATCTTGGCTTAAGAAATTCTCGCCACAGCTCAGGGGCCATCAGCATTCTATCCTGCATCCCCACATCATCTCCAATCCAGATTATATCAACCCCCAATT
>JBHIEA010000183.1:0-4133 GCA_046760365.1 bacterium | reverse complement strand
AAACTAAAGATACTGGGAGAGGTGGCCAAATTTGATGTCTGTGGCTTTCCTTCAGTGTTTACCAGGAAGAATAAAAAGTTTCAGCGGTTTAAGTTTATTTATCCGGCGGTCGGAAAGAAGGGCCAATGCGTTCGATTGTTTAAGGTCTTGCAGAGTAATGTCTGTGAGGGAAATTGCTTTTATTGTGCCAATAGAAAGGATAGGAACTTTCAAAGGATTAGCTTTACACCTGATGAACTTGCCAAACTATTTGTTCAGTATTATTCAAGAGGATTGGTGGACGGGCTTTTCCTTTCCTCAGCCATTAATAGGTCGGCTGGCGAGTCAGAAGAAAGAATGCTCGAGACTGTCCAGCTACTTCGCACCAGATATGGTTATCGTGGCTATATTCATTATAAGGTACTACCTGGTACCGATGAGTCAATAATTGATGCGGCTGCTCGGCTTGCCGATCGGCTTTCCATAAATCTTGAGGCACCGAGTGCCAAACATTTAGCTGAGCTTTCACCTAGTAAGAACTATGCTCTGGAGTTAGTGGGTGGATTAGAAAAAATTGCTAGGGTTAACCGACAAAAGCCTTTGAGGGCTGGCATAACCACTCAACTGGTGGTGGGAGCAGCTAAGGAGACAGACAGGGAGATATTGAATCTCTCAGGTAAGCTTTACCGGGGTTATAAACTCTGGCGGGTATATTACAGTGCCTTCATGCCCATTGTGGATACACCCTTGGAGGGGGAACCTCCCTGTCCACCTCTTCGTGAGTACCGGCTCTACCAGGCTGATTTTCTTTTGAGGAGATATGGATTTACTCCCCAGGAACTTGTCTTTGAAGAGAATGGTAACCTCTCGCAAGATCGCGATCCCAAACTTGCCTGGGCCCTGAGACATGAGGATAAGTTTCCGGTGGAGGTAAATAAAGCTGATTTTCACGAGCTTTTGAGGGTGCCAGGGATAGGAAGAATTTCGGCCAGGAGGATTGTGGAGACTCGCTCTCACAAAAAGTTCACTCGACTTGATCAGTTAAGAAGAACTGGAGCAGTAACTACCCATGCTCGTGACTTCCTTACTCTGCAAGGTAGATTTTACGGGGGTGGGGAAACGAAAGCCACTCACCAAATTAATGAGCAACTTTTTCTCTGGGAAGAACTATGAATAAAACCTCTGAGCTAATAAAGCCCTTGGTGAGGCAACTGGGGAGGAAATTTTCGGTGAGACTCGGAATTGATCTTGCCCCTCTTGAAAATTCGGAGATTTTTAAGTGGTTTTTAGCTTCCATTCTATTTGGGGCGAGAATATCTGAGACGATCGTGGTGAATACCTACCGGGAGTTTGAGAAAGAGGAAATTTTATCTCCTGAGGCCATTTTAAGGACTGGATGGGACGGATTGGTGGAAATACTGGATAGGGGCGGATACGTGAGATACGATTTCAAAACAGCTACCAAACTTCTAGAGGTCATGGGAGCTCTGGTGGATAAATATAGGGGAGATCTAAATACCTTACATGAAGATTCCTTAGATTCAAAAGATCTGGAGAGAAGGATAAAAAATTTAGGTAAGGGAATCGGCGAGGTTACCGTGGGAATATTTTTAAGAGAACTTCGAGGACTGTGGGAGAAGGCAGATCCGAGCTTGTCTCCTTTAGTTCTTACCGCGATAAGGAACTTAGCGCTGCTAGATAGAGAAATTCCCAATCGGTCAGCTCTGAGGCCACTAAAGTTTTTGTGGGAGAGAAATTTTGTAAGAGGGAAGGATTTTGCTGATCTTGAGGTCGCCTTAGTTCGTCTGGGGAAGGACTGGTGCCGCCGAGGCAAATGCACCGAATGCCGATTAAAGAAATATTGCCCCTCACGCAAAAAGGAAACCCTGAGGTAAAAACTATGATGAGAAAGAGAGTAGTTGTAGCTATGAGTGGAGGGGTGGATTCATCCACAGCCGCTCTTCTCCTTAAAGAGGAAGGCTACGAAGTAATTGGGATAACTATGCAGATTTGGCCTTCAGACAGGATCGCCACTGAGGCAGACAAATTGGGTGGTTGTTGTTCTTTGGGGGCGGTAGAGGATGCTCGCCGAGTGGCGCGTAAGCTAGACATCCCTTACTATGTAATGAATTTTCGGAAAGTTTTCGCGGAGAAGGTAATTGCCAATTTTTGTGAGGAATACCAAAGAGGCAGGACCCCGAATCCCTGCATTAGATGCAATCAATATCTAAAGTTCACTGCCTTACTGGAAAGAGCAAAAAAACTTGATGCTTGCTTCATCGCCACCGGCCATTATGCCAGGATTGAGTTCGATCCGGCTCGCAGAAGGTATCTTCTCAAGAAAGGTGTTGATTCAAAAAAAGATCAGTCTTATGTCTTGTATACAATGACTCAGTTTCAGCTAAAGCACACTCTTATGCCTTTAGGAAATCTGACCAAGGAAAGAGTAAGGAGGATGGCACGTGAGGGGACTTTGCCAGTGGCTGAAAAGTCTGAAAGTCAGGAGATCTGTTTCATCCCTGATGATGATTACGGAGAGTTTCTTAGGGAGTCCCTGCCAAAGGCAACAAAGCCGGGACCTATTCTTGACAGAGAAGGAAAAGTTCTCGGAAAGCATCAAGGAATCCTATTTTATACTATTGGACAGCGAAAGGGGTTAGGTATGGCCACGGGTGAGCCCTTGTATGTGGTATCCATTTGTAGAAAGAAAAACGCTATCGTGGTGGGTAAAGACAGCGATGTCTATGCTGATGAATTGGTGGCCACCCGGATAAATTACGTAGACAGAGAGAAATTAACCGAGCCTGCAAAGCTAAAGGCGAAGATAAGATACAGCGCGAGAGAAGCAGAGGCAACTGTTACTCCTTCAGATAAGGATGGGGCTTGGGTAAAATTTAAAAAGCCCCAGAGGGCTATTACTCCGGGACAGGCAGTTGTATTTTATGATAGGGATATTCTGGTGGGTGGAGGAACCATAGTTAAAAGTGTGAGGCGAAATTGATTAAAAACTATCAATTTGCTATGATAAAGGAAAATCTACAAAAGTGTTCAGTTTTCAGCAATTAGCAACCTATTGAACGCTGATGGCTGAATGCTTACTAATGGTGGAAAAGAGGAAAATTTTAGAAAAACTAAACAGTTACGGAAAATCTATATGTACAGGACATAGTGATGATTGAGATGAGGAGGTGATGAGCCATGAAGGAGATAAAAATAGGTAAAGTCTCCAAATATTTTGCTCATCCAGAGGTTGCGGCTATTGAGGTTGAGGAGAGAGTAAAAATAGGGGATACGATTCACATCAAGGGGCACACCACCGATTTTGAGCAAAAGATAGAATCTATGGAGATTGAAAATGAGCCGATAAAAGAGGCAAAACCTGGGGATTCCATTGGCGTCAAAGTTAAAGAACGGGTCAGACCCAATGATCTGGTTTATAAAGTGATTGAATGAACTCTGTAGCAATCAATATTCTTCTGAGTGGTAGACCCGGGGTAGGTAAAACCACCCTGATAAGAAAAGTGGCGAAAATGTTTGATAAGAAGGTAGGAGGGTTCTACACTGAGGAGATAAGGAAGGCTGGGCAGCGAGTGGGTTTTAGCATAAAAACTTTTGATGGAAAAGAGGGAATTCTGGCTCATATACACACCAGGAGTTCCCATAAAGTAGGAAAATATCGGGTTAACCTGGAGGATTTTGAGAAGATAGGGGTTCGTGGTTTGGAGGAGGCAATACGTGAGTCTCAGATTATTGTCATAGATGAGATAGGAAGGATGGAGCTTTATTCAAAAAAGTTTAAAGAAGTAGTTATAGAGGCGCTGAAGGGAAAAAACCTGGTTTTGGCAACTGTGTCCCAACACAAAAACAGTTTTGTAGGAGCGGTTAAAAAACGACCAGATGTGAGGATAATCGAAGTGACCCGGAAAAATAGAGATAAGCTTGTCTTTGAGCTTAAAGATATTCTTGAATAAAAGTTTGCTAGGAGCCTTATATGTCTCTGAGTGACAAAATATTAGAGGGACTGAACCAGAAGCAGAGAGAAGCAGTCACTTATGGAGAGGGTCCCCTTTTGATTTTGGCCGGGGCAGGAACCGGGAAGACTCAGGTAATCACCAGGCGCATTGCTTGGCTTATTGCTACCAAAAGGGCAAAAC
>JBHIEA010000182.1:0-4194 GCA_046760365.1 bacterium | reverse complement strand
CTCTGATGGTTTTAAATCCAATCTCCATCTTCTGGATTTTGGCGATGGGTGGTTTATCCACCCGTTCCACTGGCCAGGGAATATGATAGTATATTCCCGGACCTTTGGAAGTATAATACCTTCCCCACCTTCTAATAATCCCTACCTCATTAGGATGGACGATATAAACCCCTGAGAGAACCCAGATGGCTATGATAAACAAAACTATCCCCAGAGCTATTTTTTTGGGACTTACTAATCTTTTCCTCACTTTATGACTCCCCAGGTGGTAAATATTCGAAGAACCTCGTTGGGAAGCTCACCTATTCTGTCTCTTTTTTCAACTACGTCCCCAATAACGAATAGAAAAAGGGGCTCTAATTCACTTAACTGCTCCGCTGGTTATCCCCGAAATGACGTACCGCTGCACAAAGATGAATACGACCAGTAGAGGTAAGACAGCAAGGGTAGTTATTGCCATAATGCCGTTCCAATTGATGCTGTATTGACCAAAAAGCTCGGCGAGTCCCACCGTGATAGGAGCTATCTCGGGACCTTTGGTCAGAATCAAGGCAAAGAGAAACTCGTTCCAGGCTCTTATGAAAGCAAGCATACCGGTTCCAATCACCCCCGCCTGAGCTACAGGCGCCACGACAAGCAGAAGCACCTTAACTTGACTACATCCATCTATCAGTGCTGCCTCTTCTATACTTACGGGTATGGAGTCGAAAAAACTTTTGAGCAGCCAGATAACCAGAGGGAGAGCAAAAGTGGTATCTATCATTATCAATGCAAGATAGGTATTATATAAACCCAATTGCCTTGACAGATTGAAATAGGGAACCATTAAAACTGCCCCAGGAAACATCTGAGCAGCTAGGATTCCCAAAAGGAGCACACGTTTTGCCGGAAGTTTGAACCGGGAAAATCCATAGCCGGCCAGGCCGCCAAGAATAATACAGAGAAAGGTTGAACAAATAGAGATGAAGTACCCATTAAAGAAATAGTGCAGGTATTTTTCCCGGGAAAAGATTGCGATGTATGGCTTAACAGTCCAAGTATGTGGAAGTATACTCGGTGGGTAAACAAATATCTCCCGAATGGGCTTAAAGGAAGTCAATATCGCAAATATAGCTGGGAAGAGAATAAGAAAAGTAATAAAAGCTACTGAGGTGTATAAAGGGAAGTGCTCGAATTTACTTTGCCTTCTTCTCATGCCTGAGCCTCCACTCTCTTAGAATAGAGAAAAATATAAATACCAATACATACAGATATGATAAGGGCAGTGACAGCACCTATGGCTGATGCATAACCAAACTTGAAGGCATGCATTCCTCTTTGGTAAAGGAAGAAGCTAATTAAATAAGTGCTCCGTAGGGGGCCTCCTTTCGTCATGGTCCACACCAGATCAAAATGAATGAAGGTAGTAGCAAAATCAATAACGATGATGGTCATCATCAAGGAACGCATCTGGGGAAGAGTTATATGCCAGAACGATTGTACCCGATTGGCTCCATCTATCCGAGCAGCTTCATACAAATTTTGGGGAATAGACTGTAGTCCGCCAAGGATTAATATCATTATCAGAGGAAAATTCTTCCACACATTGACCCACAAAACAGAAAACAGAGCCCATCTAGAATCCCCAAGAAAGCTTATGGTGGTACCGGAAACTTGTTCAATTACATAATTTAATAATCCGAGAGGCTGGTAAAGGATGCCCCACAACAGTGCTGCCGCAGGAGCGGAGAAAAGGAAAGGTAGGAGCAGGGCACCTCGGAAGAAATTCCTTACCTTAAAATTGGGCCATCGTGCATTTAACAAGAGAGCGATTCCCCATGAGATTGCCAAATCTAAGATAATGGTACCAATAGTGAATAGAAATGTATTCCTTATGCTAATCCAGAACAGCTCACTGGCAAAAAGGTTTTGATACTGTTTCAGACCCACAAAAACAAAAGACTGATGAGGGGTATACTCTTGAAAGCTGTACCGAAAGACTGTAAACAAAGGATAAATAATGATAAAAAACAAGAATATAATGGCCGGAGCAATAAAAAAAAATCCCCGCAACTCAAGCCTGTTTTTATCTTCTGTTAACAATGACATTGTTTTCTCTTGTGAAGACACAGGGAGCTTCAAAGCCCCCTGTGTCTGAACTGAGGATGAATCTACTTACCTTGCTTCCTTGAGTACCTTGTTCCAGTAGGAAACTGCGTCGTCCAGAGCGGTTTGAACGTCTTTTTCACCTAGGAAATACTCCTGGGCATTTTCCATCAGGGAACTGCACAGATCACCCAGTTGAGGCAAAACAGACCAAGGCTGAGAGTCTGGATGGCCTATCATTGCCGGAAGGTACCGAAGGACCGGGTCCTCTTCGATAGTGGGAGACTGAAGCGCCTCGGTATTTGCCCAGAACTGAGATTGTTCTTCGACCATCTTAAAAGCTACCTCATCACCTAAGAGATGTTTGATAAACTCCCAGGCAAGCTCAGGATGGTCAGATTGTGAGGATAAACTAACCCCACTACCAGTGACGAGATACCCACCGGTGACGTCTTTAAATGGAGGAGTCAGGGCGATATTACCTTCCATCTCTGGATTTCGCTTCGTAGCTTGTCCCTTTATCCAGGGTCCGGTAAGCTGCATAGGAACCTGCTCAGCACTAAAAACCTCTACCATTTCCTTCTCACCTACAGCAAGGGCACCGGAGACGGTTCCGGGATAGACCAAACCAGCAGCTAACAAGCTTCCCCAGTACCTTAAGGACCTAACCCCAGCATCAGAGTTGAAGATGGCCAATCCTTCCTCATCAGTCATTCGCCCGCCAGCCTGAATTAGACGAGTCCAGAAGTTATACAAGGTGAAGTGAGCTGGACTTTTCATAGCAACAGGGAGAGCTATTCCCCATTGGTGCTTTTCAGGAGCGTGAAACTTTCTTAGAGCAACTCTTAGCTCTTCCCAATCAGTTGGTGGCTCTATCCCTTTTTCCTCAAACATTCGCACATTGTAGTAAATCCCATACGACATGGTATACAGGTAGGTCATGATGAGCCGACCTTTCCACCAACTATCCCAGGCAGGGTTATGGCGTGAGGCAAATTCCGGACCAGCCTTATTGATTAAGGGGTCCAGGTTTTCAAATACCCCCAGTTTGTCAAAGTTCGTGGCCCAGGTAACTTCCATACCCATAACATCAGGAGCCTCTCCCGCCTGGCAAAGCGTCAAGAGCTTGTCCATGTATTGAGCGTGGGGGATATCGACCGCCTCTACCTCAACATTAGGATGTTTCTTCTCAAAGGAGGAAGTCATCCAATCGAGAGTCTCCTCCCCCCATTCTTGAGCTCCCCACCACCCAGTCCAGGTGAGCTTCACCTTCTCTTGGGCCAATCCAAAGGTAGTACCTAAGCCTAAACCGAGACCTACAGCAAGCAGTAATGCTGCCGCCTTGAAAAATTGTCTGTTGACAAAACGCTTCTTAAAAATCATTCTGTTATTACCTTCCTTTCATAGTTTCGTTATCTACACATCTGATCATTTTGTCTATCCCAAAAACACCATTAAAAAGCTTGCTCTCTTGCCTGTCAGATCAATAAAAGACTAACTTGAATGGTCCCACCTCCTTTCAAACCCTTGTTTTCCGATTTTTTCTCGCAGCAGGTATATTTCTCATCGCTGAGCTTGACGTAGACCAATACCCTTTATCTTTCTCCTGACCAACCTACTCTCACGAAGTATCCTATGGCTAACCGGTGAAATCCTCCGGTTTTAAGTCCTCCAATTGCTTCTTGAAATCTTGGACTTCTTTATCTCCAATGGGTTCGTTACCTATACCTCCTTCATTAAATACTCCTTCATCTATAAAGATAGGAACTCTGAGTCTAAGAGCTAAAGCTATAGCATCACTGGGCCGGGAATCAATCCGCACATTCTCTTGGTTTCTCCGGATGAGGATGCGGCTATAAAACGTATTATTTATGAGATCACTGATAACTACTTTATCTACTTTGGCATGGAGTTTCTCTATTAATGATTTTGCTAAATCGTGGGTCAAAGGTCGGGGTGGTTTTACGTTCTCTAACGCTAATACAATAGCCTGAGCCTCAAACATACCAATGCATATGAGAAGGGTCCTTTGTCCCCCCTTTTTCCTCAAGACAACGACCGGCTTTTTTGACCTCACATGCATAGCTACTTTCACTACCTTTACTTCTA
>JBHIEA010000181.1:0-4216 GCA_046760365.1 bacterium | reverse complement strand
GCGGTGGATTGACAGCTTGGTGGAATTAAATTATATTGAAGTAGTATAAAAGTCGATCTCAGAACCTGGAAGGGGAGGAAGATAATGTTGGAATTAAAGAATTGGCGGATAGGAAAATTCAAGATTTTCTTCCTGGTATTTCTTTCTTTGATGCTGGTCTTGGTAGCCTTCAAGGTACTGGTGAGACCTCCTCAGGATCAAGATACCTCATTAAGTCCGGCTGAGAGGCAGGAGGGGTCAAGCACTCTCGGTAGGGAAGAGGTGAAACTGTCTGAGCCTGCTAATTATGGACGGGATTCTTTTCTGGGAACGAAGAAAGCAGAAAAGAAGGATGCAGACAATGATTTGAATCAAAGCTCAAACAGAGTGAATCAAAACCAAAGTGAGGCTCAGGCAAAGAATCTCCTTGAGGTCAAAACTCACGTCGTAAAACCAGGAGCTACCCTTTGGAGTATCGCTAAAGAGCATGGTCTACATCTTAGTACCGTGGTACATGCTAATAATCTCTCCCCCTCACAGCCCATCCATCCCGGTCAGAAATTAAAGATCTATAATATGGATGGCTTCATCTACCGGGTTCCCCGCGGCCAGACTCTGAGCCGTATTGCCAGAACCTATGATGTCTCCTTACACGAAATTATGCAGATTAACCAGATTGAGAACCCCCACCTTATCCCGGCAGGACAAAAGATCTTTGTCCCGGCTATAAAACCACTTTATACCTTTATCTGGCCGGCTCGAGGGCGGATCAGTTCCGGTTTTGGCTGGAGGCGTAACCCTTTCACAAAAAAAGGGAGGGAATATCACCGGGGCATTGATATCGCCGTGAATACCGGGACCCCGATAAGGGCTTCTCACAGTGGTCGGGTGGTAGTAGCCTATCGGGGTAAGAGATGGAACAAGGGGTATGGGAAATTAGTGGTCATCAGAGGAGGCGATAATTCCTATACTTATTATGCTCATCTCTCCCGGGTGCTGGTGAAGAGAGGACAATACGTTCGTCAGGGCCAAAAAATAGGCTTGAGCGGCAATACTGGGCGGTCTACCGGGCCCCATCTCTTTTTCGCCATAGTTAAGAATGGTAAAGCCCGGAACCCTCTAAAATACCTATCATGGTAATTTGGCAGTCGAAGAAAAAGGCAATGAATAAAAGGTCCCATATGCAATAGATAACAGGACCGATCTCTTTTTTTCGAGGCAAGACTAAGACTCATAAATTTTTCCAATCTACTCCTCCACTAATTTCTTATATTCCTGGGCGGTGAGTAAGGAATCGATTTCTTTTGACTGGGAGATTTCGACTTTAATCATCCAACCACGTCCATATGGATCTTTGTTAATCAAGGAAGGGTCCTCCTCAAGCTGAGTATTGATCTCTCTCACTTTCCCACTTACCGGTGAAGGGACTTCAAAGGCGGTTTTGGATGACTCGACGGTAGCAAATGTTTTCTGATGGGTTATCTTCTCACCAACCTGGGGCAGCTCAACCAACAAAATTTCACCCAGCTGCTCCTGTCCGTACCAGGTAATTCCGACCTTACCAAGATCTGCCTCCACCTTAATCCATTGGTGAGTATCCAAGTATTTTAGATCTTCGGGATACACTGCTCTCACTCCTTTCTGAGCAACGATTTTATTCTGGATATCAACTCTTTTGGGGTAACTGGTTTATCAAGGTAGTCCTCAGCCTCAAGATCCAGTCCTTCGGATACCGAATAGGCAGTTCGGCTGAGCTCTTTTTTCAGAGCCGTTAACATCAACACCGGGATTTTGTTGTACTCAAGACTAGTCTTTAATTCCCGGCAGACCTCAAATCCACTTTTTTTGGGCATCATAATGTCAAGGATAATTAAATCGGGTCTTTCCTGGTTTATTTTATCCAGACACTCCTTCCCGCTAAGGGCGGTGGTCACTTTAAAGTTATGCTCTTCTAGAACAATCTTAGTCCCTTCGACGAAGTCTTCATCATCATCGACTAATAAAATCTTGGCTGCCTTTTTCATTATCTTTCTCCTCACAACTGGTTAGTAGCCAGTAAAATCCGAGTAAAATTTACTATCATTTCTTTGCCCGTTTTAAAATTTTTTGTACTCGATGAAGAAGATCGTTGGGTTGGATGGGCTTTTCCACATAGTCATCCACATCCATCGCCAGACCTGTTTCCAGTTCGTATCGTCTATCGGATGCCTCTTTCTTGACCGCGGTTAAGATTATGATGGGAATTCTTGGATACTCTGGCTCTTCCCTTAATTCCTTTATTACCTCGAAGCCATCTTTCTTGGGCATTAGAAGATCTAGAATAATTAAGTCTGGTAGGCTCTTTTTTACCTTTTCCAGACATTCCTCTCCATTGGAGGCAATAGTGAGCTGATAAGGTTGAGTCTCCAGCACAAGTTTCAGTGCGTCCTGGACATCGGGGTCATCGTCAACGATTAAAATCTTAGGTTGCTCCGACATTTTCTCCTCCATTTTCAAACCTTAGGACGGGGCCACAGCTTTGCTCGCTTTACCACCACCGGGATAATATTTTCCCAGGCCACAGCCATAATATGGACCCCGTGAACTCCCTCAATTTCCTTTAATTGCTGAATAATCTCCACACATATCTGGGTACCTTCCTTTTTGGGATCTTTAGCATCTTCCATTCTGGCTACAATTTGGTCAGGAAGACTAACTCCAGATACATAGTCTCTCATATAGCGGGCCATTCCGGCAGATTTTATAGGAATCACCCCGGCCAAAATATGAACCTTCTGGTGCAGGTCACTCTCTCTTATGATTTTCATCCAATCCTTAAATTTTTCTACATCAAAGACTCCCTGAGTTTGAATAAAATCGCAGCCTGCTTTAATTTTCTTAGCTAATCTTATCGATCTAAACTCGTAGGGGTCAGCGTAAGGATTTTCCACTGCTCCGATGTAAAGCTGAGGTGGGATAGTTAAACTATCACCACTCAGGAATTTTTTCTCATCTCGCATGCTTTTTAAAGCTTGAATGAGCCCAATCGCATCAAGGTCATAGACATTTTTCGCCTGGGGATGGCTCCCAAATTTCTGATGATCTCCGGAGAGGCAAAGAACATTTTTAATTCCCAGAGCTGCTGCTCCCAGGATATCACTCTGGATAGCTAGTCTATTTCTATCCCGGCAAACCATTTGAATAACGGGTTCTATGCCCATCTGATTAAGGATAACTCCCACGGCTATACTGGACATTCGGACAATGGCTGTCTGGTTATCGGTGATGTTTACAGCATCTACATAATCTTTGAAATAGAGAGCCTTTTTCTTAATTACCTCGGCATCCGCTCCCTTAGGAGGTCCGAGCTCCCCGGTCACGGCGAACTCACCACTCTCCAAGATTCTTTTTAGATTACTATTTGCCTTTACTGGAGAAACTGGAGTTTCAGCTTCTTTACTCTCTTTTTCCTCAGAAGTAGCCATCTTTTTGCTTGGGGGTCTTCGGATATTGAGCTTCCTTGGCCCTCCATCCCTGGAGGTTGACCAATCCTTGGCCGTAATTATCTCTTTTAACCTGTCGAGCTGCCCGTGCTTGCTTAGGCGATCGATTATCAATTGCCAGGCACAATCAATGTTGGGATCAATTTCACATTTTCCATTTTCAGAACCCCCACAGGGCCCGTTAAGTAGGCTTTTGGAACAGCGGGAAATGGGGCATATTCCTCCAGTTTTCTCCAGAAGACATTCCCCGCAGAGCTGACATCTCTCCTCAAATTGCCCAAAACGGATAATATCGCCTAAAAAGAGGGTGTTTAGCCCGGGATAGACTATTTTATCTATGGACTCACTCACTGCCTGGACCCCATTACCACAGGCAAGTACCAGGATAGAGTCAGCCTTAGCAAGCTGGGCTTTACTTTCCCTAAAATGCTTTTTATTCTCCAGAATATGACAGGCAGGATCTAATACTGCCCAGCCGGCAACCTCTTTTCCCACTTCTTCCAATTTTTTCTTCATTTGCTTAACTTCCTCTTCTCCCCCAGTCTTGCAGAGAGTAGCGCATTCACTGCATCCACAGATGAAAACTCTGTTAGACTGCGCTAAGAAACCGATTGTTTCTTCAAATGGCTTTTGTTCAGTAATTATCATGCTTGGCTCTCCTTTTTAAGCCGGTGGAAGACTCACCGAAAATTTGCTTCCTGCCTCTACTTCTCCTGGTGGCTGACTAATCACCTCTATCTTCTAGCTTATTTTTT
>JBHIEA010000180.1:0-4249 GCA_046760365.1 bacterium | reverse complement strand
AATATTTATAATAGGCGGCGCAGGTTCCCTCTGCTGAAACCATGCAGGCTCCTACTGGATGGGAGGGATGACAGATGGTCCTAAAAAGGCGGCAATCCCGAGGTGTTTTCAGACCTCGAAGGATATCTCCGCAGATACATCCAGGGTTCTCTCTGGATTCTTCAATACTTAGGGGATATTTTTTCTCGGCATCGAAACTTTCGTATTTTCCCTTGATTTTAAGTCCACTTTGCTCAATCTCTCCAATTCCTCGCCAATTAGAGCTTTGCGGCTTAAATACCTTTGACATTAACGCCTGGGCTTTCAGATTCCCCTCCCAGGTTACTGCTCGACTGTATTCATTTTCCACCTTAGCCTCACCGGATTTCACCTGGGAAAGGATCAAATAGATACTTTGCAATATGTCAATCGGCTCAAACCCGGCTACTACACAGGGAATTCCATAATCACGAGACAAAAATTCATATATTTTACTCCCGGTAATGGTACTTACATGGCCAGGGCAAATGAAGCCGTCTATTTTTAGCTCATGATCTTGGGCTAAGGCGCGCATTACCGGAGGTATTATTTTATGACCGCTCAAAACAAAGTAGTTGGAAAGTTTATCTTCGGCAGCGGTGAGAATGGAAGAGGCTACAGTGGGGGCAGTGGTCTCAAATCCGATACCAAGAAATATGACTTTCTTCTCCGGATTCTGGGAGGCGATCTTGAGCGCTTCCAGGCTAGAATAAACTACCCTTATTTCGGCCCCCTTAGAGGCCTCTTGGGCCAAACTTGATCTTGATCCAGGAACCTTCACCATGTCTCCAAAGGTAGTGATGATCACCCGCTCCTGACAGGCATAGGCTATAGCCTTGTCCAGATACTCATTAGCCGTCACGCATACCGGGCAACCAGGCCCGGATAGAAGATGAAGATTATCAGGAAGTAGGTCCTTAATTCCATACCTGAAGACCGCCATAGTGTGAGTGCCACAGACCTCCATGAGAGTAATCTTTCTATCAATATCTGCCATCAAGTGACCAATCCCGCGGGTGAGTTTATCTACTAGCTCTTTTTGCCGAAATTCATTAAGATACTTCATCTTCTTGGATCTTCACATCTCAAGAGAGGCTAGCATCTCAAGGAGCTCTTCCGCCTCTTCTTTCTTGACCTTGCTTATGGCGAACCCTGCATGCAGTAAGACATAATCTCCCACTTTTACCTCATCTAGAAGGAGGAGATTCACCTTCCTTTTCACTCCCCCCACCTCTCCAATTCCAATTTTATTCTTAATTTCCACTATCTTTACCGGAATAGCTAGGCACATTCTCTGCTCCTGGCGTGGGCTACTGCCGCCTGACCCAAAGAGATACCACCATCGTTAGGAGGAACCCGATGATGGGTATAGACTGAGAATCCAGCTTTATTCAAGAAACAACAGGTTTTTTTCAAAAGGTAGACATTTTGAAAAACTCCTCCACTCAAGGCGACCTTGTTCAAACTCAGTTTTTCTCTAATTTTTTTACAGGTTTGAAGGATAATCCTGGCTACGGTATTGTGGAAGCGGGCAGCGATAACTTCTTTTCTTTCATAATTTATTAAATCAGTGACTATGGACTCGATAATAGCTTTGGGCTCAATGAGGATAATTTTTTCTTGACCACTAATTTTAAAAGGGTAGCTACCCTTTTCTTTTTCCTCCACCAACATCTCTAGCTCAATAGCTGCCTGACCCTCGTAATTTACTCTATCTCTGACCCCTGCCAAGGCAGAGACCGCATCAAATAATCTGCCCATGGATGAGGTAAGGGGTGAGTTAACTCTTTTTTTTATGATCTCCAAAAGGAGCATTATTTTATCTTTCTCTAGAGTTTCAAGAAAAGAAAGGGGAAGAGTTAGAAAATCAGGTCCATAAACCTCATTGAGGTAGGTCACCGCCATTCTCCAGGGTTCTTTGATAGCCATCTCACCTCCCGGCAGAGGCAGGTATTTTAGCTGAGCTACTCGGGTGAAGTGGGTTAAATCGGCTACCAAAAACTCGCCTCCCCAGATTCGCCTATCGGTCCCCAGGCCAACTCCATCAAAAGCTACCCCAATTACCTTGCTTTCAGAGTGGTTATCTATCAGGCAGCTTACAATATGGGCATGATGGTGCTGGATAGGAATGAACTCAGGCTTGAAAGACGAATTCTGGCAATATTGCTGAGCAAATTTGGTGGAAAGATAATCAGGATGTAGGTCACAGGCGACTATTCGGGGTGATGCATGAAATATCCTCAAAAAATGGTCTATTCCCTCTTCAAAGGAAGTAAGAGCAGAAAGATTTTCCAGATCCCCAATGTAATGGCTAAGAAAAGCATAATTTCGAGTGGTCAGACAGAAGGTATTCTTGAGCTCTCCTCCCACAGCCAGCACCGGATGTTCAAAAAATAGGTTAACTTTTATAGGCTGAGGCACATATCCCCTGCTCCTTCGAATAATCATCTCCTGGTTATTGAAGACTCTGGTTACCGAGTCATCGATTCTCGTCTGGATCTCTCGGTTGTGGATAAGAAAATAATCGGCTATTTCTCCCAGTCTTTTGAAGGCATCTTTATTCTTATAAGCTATCGGCTCATCCGAGATATTACCGCTGGTCATAACCAAAACCATACCCGCCTTCTGCAACAAAAGATAGTGAAGAGGTGTATAAGGAAGCATCATCCCCAGGCATTTATTATGGGGGGCTATTTCATCCGGAAGCCGGCAGTCCTTTTTCTTCCTCAGGATAAGGATGGGTCTTCGGGGCGAGAGAAGAAGTCTTTGCTCGTATTTATTAACGTGACAAAACTCCTTTATTTTCTCCACGTCCAAAGCCATGAGGGCAAAGGGCTTGTTTTCACGGTATTTCCTTTTTCTTAATGCTTCAACCGAGGCCTTATTAGCCGCATCGCAGGCAAGATGAAATCCTCCCAATCCTTTAACAGCCACCACGTATCCCTTTTTGAGTAGGTTGGCCGAGGTCTTTATGGGATCGAAAGTGTGAACTTTCCTTCCTTGGCGATCGAATAAGCTAACCCGGGGACCACAAACCTCACAGGCATTGGGCTGCGCATGGAACCTCCGATTAAGGGGATCATCATATTCTGACTGACAATCCGGACACATCTTAAATTCCCTCATGGTAGTGCAAGCCCGATCATACGGGATATTCTCAATAATGGAAAAACGGGGTCCACAATTCGTACAGTTAATGAAGGGATACTGGTGCCTCCGATCGGCCTTATCAAAGAGCTCACGCAGACAATCAGGGCAGATTGAAATATCGGGGGAAATGAGAGTAAATTTTTCTTTTTCCTTTTTGCTTTTTTTTATCTTAAAATAATGATAGCCTATGGGTGGAAGCTCTCGGCATTCTATTTTCTCGATTAAAGCTAAAGGGGGAGCATCTAAAGTTACATGCTCTAAAAACTCAGCAATCTTTTTTTCTTCTCCCTCTACCTCTATTTTGACTCCAGAGGTATCATTTAAGACAAAACCAGAGAGGAAAAACCTGGTAGCCAAGGAATAAATAAAGGGTCGAAACCCTACCCCTTGCACTATTCCCGTAATATGTATAAAAAATCTCTTTGACTTTTCGGCCTGCCGTCTTTGGGATCTTTCAGTCAAAGTCTTATTCATTTTCAAAGGTATTTTTCTCAAAGAAATCAGCCAGATCTCTTAAAGCCTTTTTTACCTCCGGGCTTAATTTTTCTTCTAATTTGACAGATTTTGGTTGAATGCCTAGCACAAAAATCCTAGCTTGCGTTTCTTTTTCTAGATAGGAGCCAAGAAATCTCAGGGAGAGACGGTGGGTAGAAAAGCTACCCTGAGGAATTTGTCGGATAGGAAAGAGTCTTATGGTCCCTGGGTGACTGCCAGAATCGACCGCATCTACAACGATTACTAAATTTGGTTTTAGGTCGGTAACGGGCAGAAGATAATTCTCCGGCATCTCCCCTCCATCGAATAAAAAAATTCCTCCTCCTTTGTTTGATAGTCTCTTTTTTAAAATCTTGATTAATTCAGGCCCAGCTGCATCATCCCCTCTTATTCTATTACCAACACCCAGAAGGACAATTCTTCCCTTAAGCTCATTTGCCAGTGTCTGGAGCGAGGGAGAATCGGTACTCTGCCCATCTTTAAAATGATCGTTTTTCATGCTTTCAGGAAATTTTAGGCCAGAAAGCCGTGCTATTTGGGCCACTGTCTTTTCGGAAAATAATTATAAGCAAGAAAATACTGGTTA
>JBHIEA010000179.1:0-4251 GCA_046760365.1 bacterium | reverse complement strand
AAACTCCTTTTTCCCAGAAAACCTATGAGAAAGAGCGAAAACTTAAACTACCTTGGAAGATTAGAAATTTACTTCATTTCGACCTTATCAGTTGTGACTAGTCCTTCCTCCAACCATAAATCTTAACGAGGAAAAATTACCTTGAGAATATCGGTGCGACTTACTATCCCGATCAACTTTCCCTTTTTTACTACTGGAAGGTGTCTTATATCATGAGAAGCCATCAAGGCCAGTGCTTTAAAACAGGAAGCTTCTTCATCGATAGTTACCGGGTTTTCCCTCATTATATCCTCAGCCAGCAACAAATTTTCCAATATAGTGCCAGGAACAGTCTCCAAGCCGCCAAAATCAGAAATAAATCCGATGTCCTCTAAGAGATCGAAATACTCAGGCACAAAAGGAGAAAGTAAATCCTTTTTTGCGATAACCCCCAGGAGATTGTTTTCCTTATCCACTACAGGGAGAAGATCAAAGGTGTGAGTGAGAAAGATATGAGCCATCTCCTGGATAGTGGTTTCTCTGCCGATGGTCACCACCTTTTTGGTCATAAAATCTTTAACCTTGGACCTCATCCCTTTACTCCTTCTCCCATCGAAGGAGTTCAGTAACCGAGGAGAGGGTTCCCCCTTCCAGGATTTCTTCTCTAATACGATTTTCCCTTTCTAATACATCCATGGCCCGATTAGCTATCTCCACCGCCTTCTTCTGGGGAACAACCACAATCCCGTCCTCATCTCCTACCAGCCAGTCTCCAGAAAATACCCTCACACCTCCAATTCGTATAGGGATCCCAATTTCTCCAAAACCTCGTGGCTCTCCGGCCGTGGGTGTGATAAGCCTGGCATAGGCGGGGAACTGCAATTTCACTATCTCTTCAATGTCCCTGATTGCCCCATCAATTACTACTCCACCGAGTTTCTTCTGAATAGATGAATGGGTGGCCAGCTCTCCCCATACCGCTGGTCCCGCTCCACCAGCATCAATAACTATCACCTCACCCTCTTTCGCTTTATCAATTGCTTCAACCGGTTTTGCCCAATCACCAGGATAACTCCTCACCGTTAGAGCTGGCCCCACAAGTTTAACTCCGGGGGTAACCTTCACTAGACCTTTGACTTCTCCAGCTCGATGCATAGCATCAGAAAGGTTGGGAGTAGAAACTTTTTTGAAGATCTGGATAACTTCCTTACCTTTTGCTCTCTTAAAAAGCTCGGTAGGAATAGCCTTTTTATCCTTTATCGCCTCCTTGATTATCCTGGTAGCTTCTTCGGGATCGTTAGCCTTAATTACCGCTCCTCCTACTATGATCACACTAGCTCCTGCGTCTATGGCCTTCACAGCAGTCTCAGAATTTATTCCTCCAGCCACGGCGATGGGGACCCTTACGCTCCGAGAGACTTCTCTTAACTGGCCGAAAGGATCTTTGCCTCTCATTTGTTCATCTATTGAGGTGTGCATTCCTATATAATCTATCCCCATTTTTTCCACTTCCTTGGCCCGTTGGATTGGATCACTCACCCCTAGCAAATCAACCATTACCTTTCCCCCATAATTGGTGGCTGCCTCCACACACTCTCTTATAGTGGGGTCATCAGCTACCGCCAGAACACAAACCACGTTAGCTCCGGCTTTAAAAGCCGATTCTGACTCAACCCTGCCCACATCCATAATCTTCATATCAGCTACTAGAGTCTTTTCGGGGAATTTTCTTCTCAGAGCCCTAAG
Organism: bacterium; assembly: GCA_046760365.1. Classification (GTDB taxonomy): domain Bacteria; phylum Aerophobota; class Aerophobia; order Aerophobales; family AE-B3A; genus AE-B3B. Next base: position 2,526 of record JBHIEA010000179.1, on the reverse strand, counting down.
GCAATCTAAACCCTCACTTTTAATTAAAGGGGTACCTGCTTCAAGCCAGTCTGCCCCTCCGGCAACTGCTGCCTGAGCTACCTTCAGAGCTCTATTTAGGTTCACGAAATCGAGGGCTATTTGAACTAACGGCTCCATTAATTATCTCCCTTGGGTATAGGTGATCGAGCTATCCCGGGCTTCCCAGACCCTCACTTTGCTCAGTTTTACGGTCTCTAAATTTATCTCTTTCTCGAGCTTTTGAAAAAGATATTTAGCTATATTTTCCGTAGTGGGATTAGTGTGGCTCAAAACTTCATTTAAATAACGATGATCCAAACGAGCTGTCCATTTTTTAACTATCCTCTTCATGGTTCTAAAGTCAACCAGAATCCCCCCCTGGTCCAACTTCTCTCCTTCAACAAAAACTTGGATCTTCCAAGTATGCCCGTGTAGTTTCTCACAGCCGCCCCCTACCGCTTTCAGTTGATGAGCAGCGGAAAATTCAGTTTCAATCATCAATTCATACATTATTCTCTCCTCATTCTAACAGAAAACCACCCCTCGTCAAAGTTACCACGTATAAGTGATTTATAGATCTTTTCTAATCTGGAGACGCTTTTCTCCAAGCTATGAGCTTGAACCACTCGGTAGGATTGCTCTTGCATGGATCGCTTTAGTTTTTCATTACCGAGAATCTTCTCAATTTTATCTGAGGCATCTTGAGGGTCATCCAAACTAAAAGTGTATCCGTTTATTCCTTCCTTAACCAGTTCCTGGGCAGCGTTTTCCCGACTTTTTCCCACCAATATGGCGTTCCGAGTGGCCATGGCCTCCAGAGTAGCTATGCTCTGAAGTTCATAAAAAGAGGGCAAAATAAAGATATCTGCTTCTAGATAGGCATAAAGCAAGTCCTTTTCCTTCAAAAATCCGGTGAGGATAACTCTCTTTTTGAGTCCATGGCTTGCTATTTTTTCGCGCAATTTATCTTTCAGAACACCCCCGCCCACCATCAATAATTTAACCTCAGATCTTTTCTTCAATAATCCCATTATTTTAATGAGATAAGCGGGATTTTTTTCATAACTCAATCGGCCTACATAAAGCAGGAAGGGAAGCCGACCCAGCTCATAAGAGTCCCGGAATTTCATCCGACTTTCTGAACTGGCTCTTCTGGCACTGAACCAATCTAAATCTATTCCGTTGCTTACCACCTGAATGGGTCGACGAGTGTAATTTCGGGCAATCTGGGATGCAAAATGCGAAGGAACAACTATAAGATCACCTCGGTTGTAAAAAAAGGAAAACCAGTTCTCTATCGCTTTTTCTATAAGGAAGGAAGGAAGGTGAGGAGGAAGAAGATTTCCTACCTGGACATGAAATCCCAGGACTACGGGAATGCCCAATCTCTTTGCCCCCTTTAATGTCTGCCAGCCTAGAAAAGTTGGAAGGTTGATCTGAACAATTTCTATTCTTTCTCTTTTGAGAATGGAAAGAATTTTACCCGAGGAGGCAAAAGCAAAATAACCCTTTTCTTGAGGAAGAGAGACGCTAAAAAATCTATAAATCTTAATCCCCTTAGCAGTAAAGAAGGGTCGTTTAGCTCGGGAGGTAAAGATAATAATCGCATCTTGCTTTTTGCTTAATCTCAGGGAGAAGTTTTGAGTAGAGATCCCTTCTCCTCCTACGGGAGGAAAGGTCTGATCAGAGACAAAACAAATTCTCATTCTCCCCTTCTCTCCCAAAACCCCTTCCATCCAAGGTGAACGACTAAAGAAAGCGCTACTACTACCCCTAATAAATCAGTGACCCTGACCATCAAACTAAAGGCCAGAGCCCTATTAGGTTCTACCCCCACAAGCTTAAAGATGCCTACCTCTCCCAACTCAAAGATTCCCAAAGCTCCCGGAGTGAATTGCAGGGCAAGAACAAGGTGGGTCAAAGCAAAGAGAAGAGCAAGTTCGGACAGTCTAAACACCGTCTTGAGAAAATAAAAGAAAAGAGCCGGCTTAATGAACACCAGGAGCCCCGCACCAAGTTTTATGCCAAAAGCAAGTAAGGTTGTGGTTCGATGTTGATTAAAGGCAAGAAAAACGTGGTCTTCCAGTTTCGATATCTCAGGCTTTATTTTTCCCATAATTTTAGCCAGGGGATTTATACGTTCTAAGAGAGTTGCTATCGAGGTAAAGAGCTTACTCTCAGAGAGAAAATTGACCAGCAACAGTCCCATCCCGGCTCCGAAGACGATGTTTACTGCAAAAAGGGTCAGATAGACTTGCCGGGGTAGAGAATATTCAATGAGAGTCCAGATACTGCCTAGATAAATAAAGAATAAACCAGCCCCAAGCTCCAGGAACTTGTCTACTATTACCGTGGCTCCTACCTTGGTCATAGGAAGGCGATGTTTCTTACTGATTATATAGGCCCTGAGCGGCTCTCCTCCGATGTACATAGAAGGAGTAAGGTAACTCACGGCAAACCCGATTACCCTTGCCGCAAAGACATCCCTAAAGGTAAGGCGATAGCCATAAGAGGCCAAAATAATTT
>JBHIEA010000178.1:0-4258 GCA_046760365.1 bacterium | reverse complement strand
TTGTGGATGCTACTAAATGAGAGGCAGCTGTTATAGCTAGCCTGCTCTCAATCATACATCCTACCATACATTCCATGCCAGCTGATTCTGCAATACTGGCTATTTTTATCCCATTTTTAATGCCGCCGCACTTCATTAATTTTATATTGAACATATCCACAGTATCTTGTTTTATTAGCTTTATTGCATCTTGAGGAGAATGCACTGACTCATCTGCCATTACCGGGATATCCACCTGGGTTCTGACCCATTTTAACCCTTTTATATCCCAGCAGGAAACAGGCTGCTCAATGAGTTGGACGTCAAATCTTTCCAATTTTCTAAGTGCTCTAACTGCATCTTTTGGCTTCCAACCTTGATTTGCATCGGCCCTTATGGTTACTTCATATCCCACTGCGCGTCTAATTTCCTTTACCCTCTCTACGTCTTGGGTTGGGTCAGTTCCAACTTTTACTTTAATGGTATCAAATCCTTCCTCAACTATTCTCACCGCATCCCTGGCCATGTCCTCAGGGTCTTTTATTCCTATGGTGCAGTCTGTCCTGAATTCAGTTCTATATCTACCTAATAATTTGCATATGGGCGTTTTCGCAGCGTTACCAATTAGATCAAACAAAGCCGTATCTACGGCAGCTTTCATAGCACAGTTTCCTTTAATAGCTCTCTCAATATCTTCTTCAATCGCGGAAATATCAAAAGGGTCCCTGCCAATTAGAATTGGTTTAATAAAGTTTAAACCACTAATAATATGTTGTTGAATATCTCCAGTTATGGTGGACGACGGTGCTGCTTCTCCATAGCCTACCAGATCATCATCTGTCTTTATGCATAAAATTACATTATCAGCGTCCTTTATTGTTCCCAGCGATATAGAAAAAGGTTCTTTAAGTGGTATTGATATAGGATGTATCTCAATATCTTTAATTTTCATGGTTTCACCCCTCTTACTTTTAATCCTTTTTTGACTGGAATTATATATGCCCTTGACACTTTATTTTTTTCTCTCGTCTATCCTCAAATCTGCATTAAATCGTCTTTGTATGGGAAGATACGATAGAAAGAAACAAATGTTAAAGTATTTCTATTGCTCCCGAGTTTCGTAATATCTTTAGGCATATAAATGACAGGTAACAAAATGCTCTTTTTCCATCTCCTCTGACTGAGGGGACTCTTTCTCACATATCCTTCCAACTTTTTCTATACATCTGGTATGAAATCTGCACCCCGAGGGAGGATCGATGGGGCTAGGAATCTCTCCTTTGAGTATAATCCTTTTGGCTGCCTTTCTGCGATCAAGTTTAGGAATGACCGAGAGGAGAGCCTTTGTGTATGGGTGCATGGGACCTTTAAAGATATCTTCTGTTTTTCCATACTCCATTATCTTTCCCAGGTACATAATGGCTATTTTTTCTGTGAAAAGTTGTGCCAGGGATAGATCATGTGTTATAAAGAGGTAGGTAAGATTTAGATTTTCTCTTAGTCTCTTCAATAGATTCAGAACCTCGGCCTGCACCGAAACGTCCAAGGATGATGTAGGTTCATCTAAAACGACAAATCCTGGTTTTAATATAAGAGCTCTGGCAATAGCTACTCTCTGTCTTTGCCCTCCAGAAAGCTCATGGGGGTAGCGATAGAGATGCTCTTTCCCCATTCCCACCAAATTTAGAAAGCCCTCAACTTTTTCTACAAGTTCGTTCTCGTTCTTAACCAGATGGTGTGTTTTTAACCCGCGACCGATAATGTCTTTTATTTTCTTTCTTGGATGGAGCGAAGAGTAAGGATCCTGGAATACTATCTGCATCTTTCTTCGAAGGTCTATTTCTTCCTTTATGTTTGTTATATCTTCTCCTTCAAAGAATATGACTCCTGAGGTTGGATCTATTAACCTTAGTATCAGTCTTCCTAAGGTAGTCTTTCCAGAGCCTGACTCTCCGGCTAAACCAAAAATGTCTCTTCTATTGATTAGGAGAGAAACCCCATCAATTGCCTTCACGTATTTTCGTCTCTTCCAGGGAAAGTGCTTCTTGATGTCTTTAAGCCTTATTATCTCGTTCACTTTCTTGCTCATACAGAAAACATGCAACGGTATGATCAGTTTCCACCTCTGCGGTTTTGGGTTTTTCTTCTTTACAAATATCCCTTGTCTCTTCGCATCTTGGGTGAAATCTACATCCTGAGGGAGGATTTACGAGATCGGGAACAGTCCCCCTGATCCCCATCAGTTCCTTTGTGTAATCTGAAGGGATGGCTCTCATAAGCCCTCTAGTATAGGGGTGTTTTGGACTGTCTATGATTTGGTCTACCTTACCAACTTCAACCATATCTCCTGCGTACATAACCCCCACCCTATCACAAGTTTCAGCGACCACAGATAGGTCATGGGTTATAAGCAGGACGCTCGCCTTATGTTTCTTGATTAAATCTTTGAGGAGCAGCAATACCTGGGCCTGAATGGAAACATCCAGAGCAGTGGTTGGCTCGTCTGCAATAAGAAGAGATGGCTCGGTGGAAAGCATCATGGCAATCATGACTCTCTGAGCCATGCCTCCTGATAGCTGATGGGGATACTGATTGGCAACCTTTTCAGGCTCGGGGATGTTAACTTCCTTTAACAGTTCGATAGTTTTCTTCTTCGCCTCGTAATCGCTCATTTTTTGGTTAAGAGCTTCGGCAATTTGATCGCCGTTCTTTATGACAGGATTCAGTGCAGCGACTGGATGTTGCATTATCATGGTGATCTCCTGTCCCCGAATGCTATCCCTGATCTCATCCTCATCCATGGCTAAGATATCCTTTCCTTTAAAGAAAATCTGGCCCTTTTCTATTTTTCCTGGATTCTGAACTAGATTAAGAATGGCCGAGGCAGTTACACTTTTTCCGCATCCAGTTTCTCCAACCAGGCCAAAGAATTCGCCTTTTTTAATTTTGAGGCTCACGCCATTTATAGCTTTGACGACGCCTCTGTAAGTGTAGAAATTTATCACTAGATTTTTTATCTCGACTAATACCTCGAATGTCACTGTCCCCTCCTGAGGTGAGGATCAGAGATGTCTCTTATTCCGTCCCCCAGCAAATTAAAGCCGAAAACTGCTAATAGAATGGCAAAACCGGGAAAGGTGGGGACCCACCATTGATTTATGAGGAAACTTCTTCCCGTACTTACCATCAGGCCCCACTCGGGTGTTGGGGGCTGCGCCCCAAGTCCCAGGAAGCTCATTCCCGCAGCGATTCTTATCACATTGCCCATATCGAGAGTTGCCCGGACAATGGTGGTGGAGGAACAGAGTGGCAAGATGCTAGAAAGTAGTATTCTTACCTTGGATGTACCTAATGCCCTTTCAGCTTCTATAAAGGCCCTCTCTTTTATGCTTAGGGTCTCGCCTCTGGCTAATCTTGCGTAGGTGGGCCACATAGTTATGGCTATAGCTATCATGGTGTTCACAAGACTTGGTCCCAATGCCGCTCCAATTGCCATGGCCAGTATGAGCCTCGGAAATGCCATGAATATATCGGCAATCCTCATTATGACCTCATCAATCCATCCACCAAAATATCCTGCAACAATTCCAAGCAGAACCCCCAGGGGTAGATCGATCATAAGAACTATTATCATAATTTTTAGAGCTACTCCGGTACCGTAAACTATTCTAGAAAGAATATCTCTACCAAGCTCGTCTGTGCCAAGCAAATGAGCCGTTGAAGGAGGAGCTAGTCTATTGCCGAGAGACATGGCTATTGGATCATAGGGAGCGAGGTAGGGAGCGAGAATGGCAATAAAAACTAGAGCCAGCACTATCCCCAGTCCTGCCATGGTCAGAGGACTCTTTTTTACCATATGAATAATTTCCCTGGCATCAGAGATTTCTGAGGAATGTCTCCTTTTCCAGGATGCTATCGCAACTCGCAAATCCTCCATTATAAGCACCTAATATTTGACCCTTGGGTCCAAAGACCCATAGAGGAGATCTACTACCAAATTGCTTAGAGCATAACAAATTGCTATCAGGGTTACCGATCCTACCACTGCATTCAAATCAAGCGATAAAAAGGAGTTCACTGAATATCTTCCCAGTCCAGGATATCCAAAGACAGTTTCTGTCAGGACCGATCCTTCAAGAAGATAACCGAAAGATATTCCCACCATGGTTATTACAGGGATAGCGGCATTCCTGAAGGCATGTCTAAAGATCACTATCTTTTCTTTTAACCCTTTAACTCTTGCCGTTCTTATGTACTCCTCATTAAAGACCTCAAGCAT
>JBHIEA010000177.1:0-4277 GCA_046760365.1 bacterium | reverse complement strand
TACAGAAAGTCAAATAACAATCTTCACCTATAGTGAAGATTATACCAGGGGGATATCCTATGAGAACTAGAGGAAAAGAGTCACATTATCTTTCCGTCCCTAAAAGGGGCTTCAAAGGAGCTTTGATTCATCTTCTGGAAACTGAGTATAAGATCATCGGAAGCCATAAGGTAATCCAGATGATAGCAGAGGATATAGAAGACCTTGCCCGGCAGTTTTTCCCTTCTTCTGTTTCTCCTGGAACTCTTGTTTGGACTACCACCTCCACCTCTGAGAAGAAGGTAAGTTATGGCAGAAAAACAGAGGACCAGCCAACCTCTACCGTAAGACTTCCCCTACTCACTCTGGAGGATATCCAGAATAAGATAAGAGCTCATTCCCAAAATGAAAGAGTCTCTCAGGAGATAGAGAGGATGGTACGTGTGATCAAAGCTGCCTTTAAACAAGGAGGGCTTCTCTCCATAGCAGAGGTTGCTCTCATAATGAACCGCGGTATTCTTACTATCCAAAAAAGAGTTGCTCAGTACCAAAAGGAGAAAGGTGAGGTTCTGCCTCTAAAGGGAAATATTCTTGACCAGGGTTCATCCCCGACTCACAAAGGAATCGTTATCGAGCTCTACGAGAAGAAAATTGCTCCTCCTGACATTGCCAAGCAAACCGGACACTCACTGGACGCAGTGGATAGATACATCGCTGATTATGAAAGAGTAAAGATCCTTTTGCGAAAAGGAGCAGTCCTGAAAGAGATAAGTCAGCTCATTGGAAGAGGTCTTAGCACGGTAAAACAGTATGAGCGAATTGCTGTACTTTATCATCCAGAACTAGCTACGAGAAAGAGCAAGATTTAGGCTTAAAAGAAAGAAAACTTGAATTTCTCGGTTTTGTCTGATATCTTAACGTAAAAAAGGGCTCATGACAGGCTATTTTAAGCCTTTTCTTTGACAGGGTAACAATTTTATACCCCTAAATATTTCTAACGATAAAATAGCCCATTTATGTAACTCCTTGAATAAGCTTTAATAAAGAGCTTCAAGGCACAGTTCTTTCAATAGTTCCTTTAAATATAGAATTATCAATGATCTTGACTATGGGGACAAATGTCCCAATAGTAAGTGTAGCCCATTACCAGAAGGCCTTCACTTTTGTACCTGCGTATTATTTCGGGGAGGCAAGAAAAAAGAGAGTGCTCCCGATAAAATGCATAACATGGGCTTAGAACTGTGCATGTGTGGACTTTTCTATATCTGTAGAAGACAAAGAGTCTTCCGAATTTATAAGAAAAATCCCCTAAAAGATGTGCTTTATGAAATATTTGGTCTTCCTTCCTTTTGATTTCATAAGAGATAAGAAGGTTTGTAGCCTATAACAAAAATTCAATGTCTCTCCAGCTGCCGACTTCGATTTCTTATTCGGGGAGTTGGGGCTAAAAATAAGGAGTAGTTGCCACTGTTTTAGCATTCAGTCGATCCTTTCATGAATGGGGAACTATCTTTGGAGATGAGGTGGCAGCGGCAAGGACAATTGATTGGCCAGTTCACGAAAAATCGCCCCCACCCTCTCGTCCTTGCGGCTGGAGATCGTGTCATTTCAAGCCTTATTAATATGAACAAGTTTTTAAGTACTCCTCAATCATAGCCATAAAGTTATCATACTTGGTTCCCACTGCCACTGTGTGCGATGTTCCAAATATGTACCCCCCCTTAGGTTTTAAATTTGCCATAGCTCGCCTTACATCCCTTCTGACATCTTCAAGAGTACCATTAATAAGATTTTCCACATTTACACCTCCCCACAGGACTATTTTGTCTCCATAATTTTCCTTAAGCCATTTTAAATTCATACCTGCACTTTCTTGAATCGACTGATAAACCTCGTAACCTGCCTCCACGAACATATCCATGAGCTCAATGTTATTCCCACATGCATGTTTTAGCACTCTCATACCATAACTCTTAAGATTCTTAACTCGCCTCTTTATGGCAGGTAGGCAAAGTTCTTTAAACATAGTTGGGGATATAAAAGGCCCCTTGTTTGAAGCAAAATCGATAGGCCATATTATTCCATCTTGGCCCTCTCTTATATAATATCTATCAAGCCTATTTGCTTTATTGACCGCTGCTTCTGTAGCCCGTGTAACCACCTCGGGATGCGTTAAATACTCCACAAGCCCTCTTTCCATCCCCTCCATACTTTCTATATCTCCTCCAAGGAGATAGAGGCTTATTTCTCCCCCGTCCGTGCCCAAAATGAACTTCTCGTCTTTGAATGTGTTTATAACCGCATCTATGGCTTCGAACTGAGATGGATCAGGAGGCTCAGGTTCCTCATCGAGTTCAAAATCCTCGATTCGGAAACATCTCGTCCATTTTTGGGGATCTTCTACAAGGGTAATATCCCCCGTTATACATGAATACTTGTAAATTCTTCCATCTTTAAATTCCCAAGTATTTTCATCGATTTGTCTCGGTTTTTGAGGTTTATAACCCTTAGGAGGGAGAAAAGCTGTACACATAGCCCTTAAATTTATTATATCCAAAAAATCTAGTTTTTTATAAAGTCCAATAATATCCTCCTTCCAGCTTTGAGCCACCTCATCTCTCCGCCCCTCCCAGAGGGCTATCTTACTTTTAGCCTTTGCCCTAAGATATGTTTCGTGCCCTAATATCTTTTCCACTGTGTCGTAATCTATAGCGTATTCACCCCAAGGAACTTTATCTAGGATATCACGACCTAAAACTTTAAGGACTCGTTCTTTACCAGTCATAAAATTCTCCTCCTAAGTTATTTTTCCATCATAAGCTTTCACGAGATTCAACAAAACTCTTAGGAGTAAAAGTTTTTAGAGAGTACAAAAAGGAGCCCCCCTGCATTTCTGAAACCATTGCTATATAAAAACTTACAAGATTGCTTTTTAAAAAAATGCAGCGGTGAACCCACTTTAAAGTATTTAATTTAAACTTTCGATGGGTTCCCTACCAACTTTTTTAATTTTGGCTTTGTATTACGTGATTATAGTAATCCCTTCTGATCGTTTTTCAATTGGTAGTATACTGAAAAGTGTGTACTTTCTGGAGATGTTGACCAATAAGGAAAAATGGCCTATCCTTTCCTTAAGAACCAACAACCACTGCTCTTTAGGAGCAGAGAAAGGAGGATAAGCCACATGAATACTGTAGCACAAAAGGAAGGGGTACATCAAGAGGGGAAAGAGCTTCAAAAGGTAGAGGACCCTCTTGCAGGCATTGAGCCAGAGAAGTTCTGGGAGGAGTTGGCAAATGCAATCAGAGGATCGATCCGTATCACCCTGGAAAAAGCAATAAGCTATGAATTTAGCTCATTTGTTGGTGCTCTGGAGTAGAAGCGATGCCCCAAGCGCAGGGATGTGCGCAATGGCCACAGGAGAAGAGATTTTGAGACAGTTTATGGAGTGCTGGAGGACATAGGGGTCCGCAGAGCGCGGAAAAGCTCTTTCACAAGTGGAATCATTCCAAGGTTCCAGCGTAGACAAGGGAAAATAGGTCGCTTTATCGCGAAGATCTTTCTTTTGGGTCCCAGTACCAGGGATATAAAGAAGATATCAAAGCATATCTATGGCAAAACCTATTCCTCAGGCCTTGTATCCCGGTTTAACAAAGAGTTGGGGGAAGCTCTCCTTCTCTGGCAGGAGAGGCCTATAGAAAGGCAAATAGCTTATCTTTATCTCGATGCAGTGAATCTTCCGATCAGGAGAGATAGGACATCGAAGGAAGCGCTCCTTTGTGTAGTTGGGGTGACCGATACCGGAGAAAAAGAGTTCCTCGATTTTCTTCTTGGCGGAAGAGAATCTCAGGTGTCTTGGGAAAAGCCTCTCCTCAGAATCAAGAAAAGGAGACTCAACGAGGAAAAACTCAACCTTGTCGTTGCTGATGGTAATTCCGGGCTTTTGGCAGCGCTCAGGAGCTGCCTGCCGGATGTTCCTGTCCAACGCTGTACCGTTCATAAACTGCAAAACATTGCTGGTCACTGTCCTAGAGCAATTCAGCAGAGCGTTCTTGCAGATGCCAAAAGAATAATCGATGCGACGAGTCAAAAAGAGGCACTGGAGGAGTATGCTCAGTGGAAAAAGCGCTACCAGCACCTTGCTCTAAAAGCAGTTTCCTGTCTTGAGAAAGATCTGGAGGACACCTTGAGGTTCATGAACTTTCGATACAAGATATGGGCGTCCATTCGCACCACCAATCTCATTGAACTGGTATTCAGAGAGTTTCGCAGCCGTATCAAGGTCATGGATACATTCC
>JBHIEA010000176.1:0-4279 GCA_046760365.1 bacterium | reverse complement strand
AGAAAATCTCAAAACCCGCTGATATTCCACCTGAAGTCCTTCGATATATTCTTGAGCGCTGGTCAGAACATATGAAGCCTATTAGACACAAGTTCGTGGAAGCCGGTCTGGTTGGAAAAACCTTCACGGAGAAGGCCCCTGATATGCCCCTGGGTAGGTTAAACTATACTTTCACCGAAGACGGCACTTGGAAATTTGACTTCGAGTCAAAAGAAGATATTGGACAAACCATAATAACCTACGTAGACTTTGAGAAGGGCTATCGGGCCCTTGCAGATGAAAATTATGATTATATGAAAGCTTTTCAAGAAGGAATATTCAAATTAGAGCCCTCCGCAGAGGATGCCCTCAAAATGGCGCCGATGATGCCAGACATGGTCAAAGCTTTCATTAAGGCAATAGAAGACGCGGAAAAGAAGTTTAATATGGAACTGCCAAAGTATTAAAGAAGAATTTTAATTCTCGGTTCAAAATGGTCTTTTCACTATTTCATCTAGGCTTTGCATCTCTACTATTACAGCTCCCTTCTCCGCTTCTTCCACAAGTTTATCGTCGGTTGAATATTCTATTATGTCCTTCCGAATCCATTCTATGGCCTCCTCGCCTGTCAAAAGGTTTTTTATCTCTTCTTCAAATTTTAGCGGTTTTAGGGTAAGTACCCACCCGTCAGTATACGGATTAGAGATTATATGCGGCGGCTGCGAGCAGCGCTCCTCGTTTACCGACACGATGACTCCCGATAGAGGTGCATAAAACGGTCCCGTATACTTCGTCGTTTCGATCATCCCGTAAGGCTCATCTTGGCTCAACTCGGTTCCAACTGGTGGAAGTTCAACTATGAATGGTAACGGATGAGCTCCATAAACCCTTATCATAGGTGTGGCAGCGAAGTGATCTAATCCTATGATAACATTTCCATCTGGTTGACGTTTCACCCAAGTGTGTCCTCGCTTATGATGAGAATAATATAAATCTAGAGGAAAATAGAGGTTATGTATCTTAGCTACCTTAATTACCATCAGCATTTCCCTCTTTCATCTTCTGGGGCGATAGTCCAGCCCCCTCATGTTTGAAGGATCTATCTTTTCCCTAAGTAATTTTATTTGCTCAACGGTTGGTGGCTCTGTTTCCGGGACTTCCTCTGGAATTATTAGGCGAAAGCCAGTATTTTCTTGAACCTCATCCACTGATATGCCCGGATGAACTGATTCCACCTTCATTTTTCCGTTTTCCTCATCAAAGCCAAGTACCGCGAGGTCTGTGATTACCTTGTGAGGACCTCTCCCCTTTATACCCATCCTGCTTCTCCATTTTCCCTCCTCTAAGTTTCCAGGCCCAGTAATGAAGTCGACTTTTTCCACAAAAACTCTAGGCTCATGCCGCGGCACATATACAAGCAATCTTCCAACCAAATGGGAGACGTCGCCTATTGCCACACCACCAGGCAAGCGCACTTTGGGTTTACTATATTCACCTATTACACTATTATTGAGGTTCCCGTACTGATCAATTTGGGCTGGCCTCACAATTCCGAAATCTATTTTCCCCCTTTGCCAAAGATCGTGAAGATCCCCCATGTTTATGAAGGCAGAAGTCTTGAAACCTTTAAGGGCAGAAGGGTCTACCATAACAGAAAAGAAGTCAGTGAAGGGGTCGGGATCAACCCATATACCGTATATGCACACTAGGTTGGGTGCATGCGTCACTCTAGCCAGCTGAGTTGCTACAACTGCAAGGGGTATGGCGGCGCCTAGATACATTATTTCCCCATCTTTCATCTGTCTCGCTAAGGTCACGGTCATTAATTCAACAATTGTGTAATCTTCCGCATATTGGACCATTCACCTAACACCCCTTTAACTAAATGTTCTTAGCAATCTTCAGATATTCTTCATGGCTTTTCACAGTATATACGTACTTTTTCATGTATTCCTCAAAAGATTCAGGGTAAGCCGCAGCCATTCTATACTCAGCTAAATGCGTGATGTCTGGCGGATATAAAGGGAGAAATCCCGAGGGATGTGCCCCATAAGGAACCTCTACAATGAAGTCTACTTCATAATGTGGTAAAATTACTTTCTCAGGATGCTGCAATACCTCTTCATGCCTTATGATTTTTTCAACTGATACTATTGTTTTATTCGCGGATTTCGCTATACTGGTTATGAAATCTATCATGATCTGCCTTTCTATGGCCTGAACATTTCCGTAAGGGTCTGCTTGATACCCATGAATTAGAGCTACATCAGGCTTTATTGCGGGGATTGCCACGAGCCTTTGATTTGTTATTGGGCAAGAAAAAACTTTGAAATCCTTACGAATTTTAAGAAGGTCAGAACCTAATAGGGAGCGTGTTGGAAAGAAAGGAACACCCATATAGGCTGCCCTAAGACCCAGACAAAAAGTTAACTCGCTGTATTCTTTCACCTCAATTTGCCCGTTTTCCGCGGCCCTCCGAAAATTCGGAGCCATTCCCATCATGGGGAAACCTACATAGCCTACGTAAAGACATTTAGTACAGCCAGCACCAATCAGCATATCTACGTCAACATCCCCCATTAAAGTATACACTTTCAAATTTTTGATTTCATGCCTAATGATTTCGTGTATGATCGCCATAGGCTTATAAACTAATGATGCGCCACCAATCCCTATTGAATCTCCATCCTTTATTACGCCAGCGGCTTCGTCCACGCTTACAAGTTTCTCCTTCATCTATTATTCACCCTCCTTGAATTTCAACCTAAACGCTCTTTGTCCTTAAAAAATTATGTACCTTTAGGTTACGTTTAATTTTACCTAATCACTTTTTCCTTCCGCAGTTCTTCAATTTCCTCTTTTTCGTATCCCAGACTTTGTAAAATCTCTTCAGTATGCTGGCCTGTAAGGGGTGGTGGGCTTCTGATTCTTCCAGGCGTATCGGAAAATTTTATGGGAATTCCGATTTGCTTAATCTTTCCTAACTTTGGGTGGTCCATTTCTATAAGCATTTTACGATGTAATACTTGAGGATTAGTAAATACCTCATCAATTGTGTTAACTGGGCCCACGCACACGTCTTTATTCTTCAGTAAATCAAACCATTCATCGCGATTTCTAGTTAGAAAAATCTCTCCTAAGGCGGAGCGTACCTTCATCCCCTCTTTCCCTGTTGCAAACTGATAGGGGATGAAGTCCTCTCGACCCAAAGTCTTACAAAGGTTTTCCCAGAACCAAGGTTCTAGAGCCCCCAGTGTAATATACTTTCCATCCTTCGTTTCATAGACGTTGTAGCAGGGCACTCCGCCGTTAAGTACCATCTCTCCCCGTTTTAGAGGAAAAATGTGGAAACCTACGAAATGCATCCATGCATGTATGGATAGCCATGCAACAACACCGTCAAGCATAGCCACGTCAATGAATTGTCCCCTACCAGTTTTTTCTCGGGCTATAAGCGCCGTGAGGATTCCGATGGCTGCAAGCATGCCACCTCCTCCCAAGTCTGCTATTTGAACCCCTGGAATGATGGGTGGGCCTCCGGATTCGCCGGTAATATCTAAGACTCCGCCTATTGCTATGTAGTTTATATCATGCCCAACTAGATTTCTGTATGGTCCATCTTGTCCATAACCTGAGAGGGAGCAGTAAATTATCTTTGGATTTATCTTTTTTATGGTTTCATAATCTATGCCTAAGCGCATCTTGACCTCGGGTCTAAAGCTTTCTAGAATCACATCAGCCTTTCTTGCAAGTTCGTAAAAAATCTCTTTTCCTTCCTTGGTTTTTAGGTTTAAGGTGATACTTTTTTTGTTACGGTCAAGGGCCAGACGTGTAGGATCCGTCTCCTCGGTGATACGCCAGCGGGGTGCAGGTTCTTCGATCTTAATCACTTCTGCTCCCAAGTCTCCTAACATCAATGTGCAATATGGTCCAGGTAATTGTCGAGACAAGTCCAGAATCCTTATGCCTTCTAAAGGCAACGCCATCAGATTTACCTCGCGTTATCTTTCATTGTGTATCTTAAAAAATTAATGTCCTCATTGTGATCTCCCTTTCCTATTACAGCGGAGAAGGTCTTTTCAAATCTAGATGACAATAAATGCTGCAGAAAGTTTATACAGCATCTTTATAACGTCTCTCTTCCATACTCCATACCTACAAACCGGGAGCAATCGCAGAAAGGGAGACGATCTAGGTTGTCAATGATGAATAACTACAGAAAAGGTTGGGCTTTACGCTATCTTAGAGAAGCAAAAGCAGAATTGACTGCAGCCCAAAAAACGCCGTACATGGCCCCTGG
>JBHIEA010000175.1:0-4291 GCA_046760365.1 bacterium | reverse complement strand
CTTATCACGCCCATATCATCAGCATATATCTTAGGCATCTTTGATAATTCTTTTCTGATATTGGTGAAGAAGGGCTTCAAAAATGAGAAGATGAAAGTGCCTTTTAAAATATCCAGATAATTTTCCAGCGTTCTAAAATGGATGCCGAGAGTGTTACAAACTTCCACTTTGTTCAAAAGGCTTCCCACTTGATGTGACAAAAGAGAAACGAGATTATTAAAAGCAGAAACGTTCCCCACTTTCAGAAAATCAACTATATCTTTCTGAACATAAGTTATAATAATCTCTTTCAGGAGAATCTCTTTTTTCTTGAGATTTCCTTGCAGACAGACTTCCGGATATCCACCCCAATTGGCATACTCCAAAAACCGCCTTTCTAAATCATCCTTATAGACAGCATAAAACTCTTTAAGATCCTTACTGTTCTCTGATAAATCCCAACAATAGTTATATTTGTATTCTGAAGTCCCCCACAAAAACTCAATAAAAGAAAACCTGTTCAATATAAATTCTGCCTTTCTTCCTGTCAG
This sequence comes from bacterium, assembly GCA_046760365.1. Classification (GTDB taxonomy): domain Bacteria; phylum Aerophobota; class Aerophobia; order Aerophobales; family AE-B3A; genus AE-B3B. Next base: position 3,761 of record JBHIEA010000175.1, on the reverse strand, counting down.
GAATTCTCTGTTTTTGGATAGTTCAAGGCCTGACGAACCCGTTGCTATGATAGTTAAGTATTTGTGTGCTATGTCGTGAATGACTTTTAGAAAAAGTCCCGCTTCTCTGATATATTGAAATTCATCAAGAAGCACGTAGGTTCTTTTATCCTCATTGACGCCATATTGCTCCTTCAAATACCTAAGAAAGTATTTGGGCTCAGAGAAAATGGGATTAGTCGGTTCCTGGTCAACTGATAGATAAAGAGCCTTTTGCTCACATTTCTCCAGATAGTCCTTAATCTGACCCAATAGAGTTGTCTTTCCTGCACGTCTGGTACCTTTGATAATAATAATTTTATCCTCTGAAAGCCACTCTTTAATCTCATCAAAGAGTATTCTCCTAACCAAAATTCATCTCCTTGTGTAGTAAAATCAAGATAATTATAGCATAAACGTGTAATAAAATCAAGGTAATTATAGCACAACGGTGAAGCAAAATCGAGTCAAAGGAAACAGATGAATATCTGCCAAATTCTCTATGTCAAATGTCCGTATCTGAGTTCATTTTCTCACCCTCTGGTTCTTTTTTCTTTTTCGTTGGAGAAGCAAGCGCGATCTCGTAGGCCATTTGGCTTGTATTCTGATAGATTTGTTCAAGAAAGGGAACAACCAGGCGAGACTCAATCTTATCTGGCAGGGGCCCCAGCTTTTTTAAAATGCTGTCCTTTTTGCCATTATTTCTCCTCCGAATCAATTGTAGCATAACTTTCCTCCTCAATTACCTCTTCGCTCATCTCGACCAGTCGCTCCAATTTCCCTGAGCGAGCAGATAAAGATGCGTTCAGGCCTTAAAAGAACCTTCATATTGCGGTATAAGCTCTGGTATCATCTGTCCTCCATAACTTTTCCACAGCTCTGCAATGGTGTGATTGTCCAGAGGATGAGTGAGAACCAGATGTGTATTTTCCGTTTCATTCTCATTTCGTAATGTTGCTTATCTCGATAATCTCCTTTTCTGAGAAGCCAATCGTAATGTACCAAGATCTGAAAACCTTGTCGAAGCCAGCGACTGGACGATTCCGACCTCATTGGAGTGTTTCTAGGGATGAGGTCTTCAGAAGGAGTCATTTTGGCGATAGTTCCTTCCACTTTTGAAAGTGAACCAAACTTTCTCTCTTATATATGGCAGAGCGCGGCTCTTGACGAAATGAGGTGGTGCTGGTAAAGTAAAAGGACTGGGTTCGGTGACTATTGTCTTGACATATAGAAATGCCAACCCGCAAGATATTCTTCCTACGCCGAGGGGGGATATCTCCTTACCTATATTTTTAACTGTTTGCTATATTAAAAGGGAGGGATATTTTTAAAAGTTATGGCACTTACCGGTCATCTCCGGAGTACTCCTCAATGAGGGATGAACATGCGAGAGAGGGAAAGACGAAGTTCTAAGATCTTGAAAAAAGATAGCGAGAGGAAGGAGGCTAGGAATGGAGACTAAGCATCAACCTGTGATCTGGCTGCAGGGAGCAGGCTGTACCGGATGTTCTATATCCATTATGAATTCCGTCAGTCCCTCTATCAAGAATCTTCTTCTGGACGAGGTGGTTCCGGGCAGTTTCTTGCAGCTTGTGTTTCATCCTACTCTCATGGCGGCCAGTGGTGAGCTCTCTATTGAGGTGATGTTGGATGTTCGAGAAAAAAAAGAAGGTAGCTACATTCTGGTGATGGAGGGCGGTATTCCCACAGCCGGGGGGGGAATCTTTGCCACTGTGGGAGAGAAAAAAGAAGAGCCAGTTACTGTTTTCTCTCGTTTTCTCAATCTTGCCCGAGGATCGCTGGCTATCATTGCCGTTGGAGATTGTGCCACCTTTGGGGGAATTCCTGCTGGACGGCCTAATCCTACCGGATGCAAAGGTGTAAAAGATGTGGTGGAAGAAGAAAAAATCGAGGTTCCGATCATTAATCTTTCTGGATGTCCTCCCCACCCGGATTGGTTTGTGGGGACGGTAGCTCATATTCTACTTTACGGCCTGATGAGTGAAGATCATCTAGATGAGCTCAATCGACCCAAGAGTTTTTATGGACAGCTTATTCACGAGAACTGCCCCAGGCGTCCCTATTTTGATGAAGGCAAATTCGCTCGTCAGTTGGGTGAGGAGGGTTGCCTCTATGAGTTGGGATGCAAAGGTCCCTTTACCTGTGCTGATTGTCCTCTTCGGCATTGGAATGGCGGTGTTAACTGGGTTATCGGTGCAGGTTCTCCCTGTCTGGGATGCACCGAGCCCTCCTTTCCTGATATAACAGGGCCTTTCTATAAAAAGATTAGTGATTGGGAAAAGTTAAAGCCGCCCCTGAAATAGATTTAAGGAGGTGAAGATGGGGAAAATTATCATAGATCCTGTTACCCGGATAGAAGGTCATCTTAAAGTAGAGGTTACGCTAGATGGAGGGAAAGTGAAAGAGGCCAGAACTTCGGGTACACTTTTCCGAGGGTTTGAAATTATCCTTAAAGGGAGGGACCCCAGAGATGCCTCTCAGATAACTCAAAGAGTCTGTGGGGTTTGCCCCATTGCTCATGCTACCGCCTCAGTTTTTGCTTTGGATCAGGCCTTCAATCTTGAGGATAAAATTCCTTCCAATGCCAGGATCATTCGTAACCTCATCCTGGGTTCTAATTTTCTTCAGTCTAATATTCTCCATTTTTATCATCTGGCCTCCCTTGACTTTGTGGACCTTACCCGTTTGGCCAGGTACGAAGGCCAAGATGCAAAATTAAAGTCGCTGAAACAATTTTTCGCCGGGGGGAATTCTTCTCCTTTCCTTCCCAGATACCAGGGAGATTATCGCCTGGATGATAAGGATAATGAAGAGCTTGCCTCCCATTATCTTCTTGCCTTAGAGATGAGAAGAAAAACACATGAGCTACTGGCCATCTTCGGAGGAAAGATGCCCCATAATGTGGGGATGGTAGCGGGGGGAGTAACAGAAAAGCCCACAGTGGACAAGATCGCCTCTTTCTTATGGAGACTTAATGAAATAAGAGAATTCATTGACAATATCTATCTTAAGGATGTTTTGAGGATAGCTGAAAAATATGGGGATTACCTGGAGATGGGCGCCAGCGATTGTCGTTTTCTTTCTTACGGAGCTTTCAATCTAGACTCAGACGAAATCAGTCAGACCAGGCGAAGCCGTCTTTATAAACAGGGATTGGCCGATTCTGCTCTGAATTGTAGTGCTCTGGAGCCGGCCAGGATCACTGAGCAGGTGAAGAATAGCTGGTACAAAGATGAATTTACTAATCGGCATCCCTTCCAGGGAGAGACGGTTCCTAGTGAAAATAAAGCCAGCGGCTATTCTTGGTTAAAGGCTCCCCGCTACGATGGGGAGCCCTGTGAGGTGGGGCCGCTTGCTCGGTTAATGGTGGGATATTCCTGGAATCATTCTCTCGTTCAGGATTTGGTGAAGAAGGTTCTTTCGACTATGAAATTGGAGCTTTCTGCTCTGCAATCCTGTTTAGGACGTCATTTGGCCAGAGCTCTGGATGCCAAGTTGGTTGCTGATGCTATGGCTGAATGGGTTCTTGAGCTTAAGCCTGGCGAGCCGATATATGTCCCCTACGAGCTTCCTGAAGAGGCTGAAGGTATGGGGTTAAGTGAGGCACCCCGAGGGTCTGTAGGGCACTGGATCAGGATAAAAGGAGGCTTTATTGCCAACTATCAACTGGTGGTGCCCACCACCTGGAATGCCTCACCCCGGGATGATTCCAATCAGCCCGG
>JBHIEA010000174.1:0-4329 GCA_046760365.1 bacterium | reverse complement strand
TGATCTCTGCAATGCGTTCGATGAGCAAGGCCAAGATGCAGATCTTCACATGAGTGATCAGCGACAATTAAAATTCCCGCCTGACGACAATTAAAATTCCCGGTTAGTTTTCAATAGATGTTAGGCTACCTGAGCTTTTTTGAAAGGAGGCTCGGGTGGTTACTGACAGACAAGTGAGGAGGCTTATGGAATTATTAGGCGAGGGAAAAGGATTGTTTACAGCGGCAGCGAAGGCGGACATGGATGAGAAGACAGCCCGTAAGTATCGGGGACTGGGCAAATTACCGAGCGAAATCAAGGTTGAGCATACCTGGAGGACCCGGGAGGATCCTTTTGCTGAAGTATGGGAAGAAGTGAGAGAGAAGCTTGAAATCAATCCGGGTTTGGAAGCGAAGACCTTATTTGAAGACTTACAGCGCCGTTATATGGGTGTTTTTGCCGATGGTCAACTGCGCACTTTGCAGCGCCGAGTAAAGGTGTGGCGTGCCACGGAGGGTCCGGCCAAGGAGGTATTTTTCCCCCAAATACACAGGCCCGGAGAGTTATGTCAATCGGATTTCACCTATATGAAGGCCTTGGGTGTGCGCATTGGGGGACTGCCATTTGACCATTTGATCTATCACTTTGTTCTCACCTATTCAAATTGGGAGACGGGGATGGTCTGTTTTTCTGAAAGCTTTGAATCCTTGAGTGAAGGCTTGCAAAATGCCCTGTGGGAGTTAGGTGGAGTCCCGCAGAGACATCGCTCGGATCGACTCACGGCTGCGGTACAGAAGCCGGACAATCCCGAGGAGTTTACCTCCCGTTACCGGGGATTGCTTGATCATTACGGATTGAAGGGAGAAAAGACCCAACCAAACAGCCCTCATGAGAATGGTGATGTGGAGCAGCGCCATTACCGATTCAAGAAAGCGTTGGATCAATCCCTGATGTTACGGGGGAGCCGCGATTTTTCCAGTCGTGAAGAATATGGTGTGTTTCTTGACGCGCTTTTTGCTCAGCTCAATGCAGGACGTAAAGACCGGTTGTCAGAGGAATTAAGGGTATTGAGACGTTTACCGCCCAGACGTCTTAACAGTTTCAAAAAGCTTCATTTGAGGGTAGGGCCGAGTAGCACGGTCCGGGTCAATAAAAATGTGTATTCGGTGGACAGCCGGCTGATTGCAGAGAAGATAGTGATACGGCTTTATATGGAGCATTTGGAGGTATGGTATGCCCAACAATGTGTAGATACCCTCCCTCGGTTGCGTGGTGAAGGCAAGCATCGCATCCAGTACAGGCATATTATTGATTGGCTGGTCCGCAAACCCGGTGCTTTTGAGAACTATCGCTACCGTGAGGATCTGTTTCCTACCCACCGTTTCCGCATGGCTTATGACTGGTTAAAGATAAGGCATCCTTCTAGAGCGGCAAAAGCGTACCTGGGTATTTTAAAACTGGCAGCCAGACAGAACGAGGCCGCCGTGGATTATGCACTCAAAACCCTTCTCGATGAAGAACAGCCCATCACGATTGCGGCCGTGGAGGCTATCATAGTCTCTGTGGAACAGATCCCGGCCCCTACCCATATTACCATCGCAGAAGTTGATCTGGGCGCTTACGATGCCCTTCTGAGCATCAGAGAGGAGGTGCGGCCATGTTATCAGGTGAGCTGAAAAGCTCTTTTACACGATGTCTCAAAGAATTGCATCTGCCCACCGTAAGGGCCTGCTATGAAGAAGAGGCCGATCGTGCACGCAAAGAGACCTTAGCCTATGAGTATTACCTTGCCGAGGTGATGGAACGGGAACGTGAGGTTCGAAGACATAATCGAATCCAAAGGTATCTCCGGGAGTCAAAGCTGCCTCTGGAAAAGAGCCTTGAGGCCTTTGAGATGAGTCGGCTGTCATCCATGCTGGCATCTCAAGTCAGCGCTCTCCTTGAAGGCTCTTTTGTGGATCGGTCGGAAAATGTCCTGGCCTTTGGAAATCCAGGCAGTGGGAAAACACACCTGCTCTGTGCCATCGGTCAGGAACTGATTCATCAAGGTCAACGAGTGCTCTTTACTCCTTGCAGCCTCCTGGTCCAGCAGTTGCTCATGGCCAAGCGAGATCTGAACCTGCCCCGGGTACTCAAGAGGCTATCGAAGTTTGATGCCATGATTATCGATGACATCGGCTATGTGCAGCAAAACAGAGAGGAGATGGAGGTCCTCTTTATTCTCCTGGCGGAGCGCTATGAACGGGGCAGCCTGATGATCACCAGTAATCTACCTTTCTCCAAATGGGAGCGTATCTTCAAGGATCCCATGACAGCGGCAGCGGCCATCGACCGTCTCGTCCATCACAGTGTTATTCTGGAATTGAATCTTCCAAGCTACCGGCTGGAACATTCCAAGAAAATAGAGAACGCTGAATCCTAATACGTGTAAGGAGATAAAACAAATGGAAGTGACTGTATGCAACCCCCAAAAGGAACGTCTTGAAACGATACATGTTGAATTTACGGATGAAAATACCACATGGTTTGATGACTGTGTGGATGATGAGGAGGTTTATATGATCCCCGATTTTAAAGAAGGCATCATAATCAGAAAATTCGGTATAGGTCGTTATCCGTTTTGGATTTACGATATTACAAGGGATGAGATTGGCCATGACCCAAAAAAAGCAAAGGAACTCATAGATCCATGGGAATAGACGTGGGTGAAATGGATATGGCCCTAAAAATGAAGCCCTGAGAGACACGAGAATCGACGATTGGAGCAAGATATGATTCCTACTATTCGTGAATATTTTATTTCGATTCCAATGAATTTCGGTTGTCCAGGCTAAGCAGTTTTGTATCGTACGATACAAAGGAGAAAGGAAATGACCATCACGAGAAAGGAGTATACCGCGTTTCAACAGGCTTACGATTATTTTAACCGGGAATTACTTTCAGGGAAACTTCCTGCCTGTTTAATTACCCTGACCCACAGTAAAAAATACGGCGGATTCTTTCATAGAGAACGTTTCTCCCATAGAAGGGATGAGCGTAAAACGGATGAATTAAGCCTCAACATCGATAGTTTTCATCACATGTCGCATAGGGAGATATTGGCGATTCTGGTCCATGAAATGGTTCACCTGTGGCAGTTTCACTCCGGCAAACCTTCAAGAAACGGCTATCACAAAAAAGAATGGTCAAATAGGATGAAGACGATAGGTTTAATGCCTTCAGATACAGGACAACCCGGAGGCAACATAACCGCTCAGAGCATGAATCACTATATCATCGAGGGTGGAAGGTATGATTGTCGCGTCTCACGCTTTGCGGAGCTCGCATCTCACGCTATTTGGGCTCACGCTCTCATCACTCATGACTACACTCATGTATGGGAAAATAGTAAGTCATTATCACTGCTCACGTTTAGCGGCAGATCGAAGTTCCTGAGGCCATCAGCGCTGTCTCATGAAACGTGGGACGTCTGTCTCAAATATCGTGGCACACGACAGTATGATCGATTGACGGAAAAGCTGATACACCAGGTAGTTAAGATTAACTGACAGATCTTTATGATGGAAAGAGAGAAAAATGCAAAAAGTAAGGTTAAATATATTTGCCCGGTCTGCCATCAAAATGCCTGGGCTAAACCGGGAGCGAAGCTGCTTTGTGGTGTTTGTACGGAAATGATGGGATCCGAAGATGTGTGCTGAGAAAATTTTATGATACATCAATTTTATACCGCATAAGAAAAATACAGGCAAATCAGGAGGATTAGAAGTGAAAAATAGCGTTGCTTCGCGCGGCGGGGGGTGAACCTCCGGTCGCCCTACGGGCTCCCTCCGGTTCACCCCCCCTCGGGGAGGTAGTAGCACAGAGGGAGTAAGAGGAAACCGGGAATTTTAATTGTCGCTGGAGGGAAAAAATAGTTGACGTCAGACAACTTTTGCAACATCAGGGTAAACCCGTCCAAAGTGGGCTGATTGGAACGTTGGAACAACGCCATAAAGGAAAAGGATCAGCCCACCCAGTACGCCCAGCAAGAAACCTTTTCCGTTTCTTAGCCAGAGCCAGACGAGATATCCTCCGCCTATTTCACAGATCCCAGCGGCGATGAAGAGGAAGATGGATTTAACAATTAAATTGGACTTCATCACAGAATTGAAGTTAAACGTTAAGCCTCAGTCTCTCTGAAACCCGGAAGCCTATCAGGACATCCAATAAAGGTCAATCCCATTTTGGGGCCTTCCTGCTTGTGCCTTTGCAGGGGGTTGCAAGCCAATACTATCTTCAACCAGGTCGAGCTGAATTGTCGTGCTGAACGGGTTTTTCACCTAACCGAAGACCCTCTGCATAGTCAGTAAA
>JBHIEA010000173.1:0-4378 GCA_046760365.1 bacterium | reverse complement strand
TGTTGACCAGGATAGATTTTACCTGGTAGCCTCCAGCCCTTTTCGCATTGAGATCCGGAGACTGAATGGAACCTTTGTAAGAGATTCAGAAGAAAAATTGATAGATCAGAATGGAGCTTATGCCGTGGTTAGAATTGGTAGTTCAGAAGACTACCTCCGGGTAGGCGATCTTATCCTCAGCGGTGAAGAGGGTGAAGGAATCAGTCATACCCTAGTTTTCTATGAGGATACCAACTCCAACCAACTTCTCGATAGATTTGATAAATTGATCTACGCTGGCCATGAGGGAGTGATGATTTCAACCGTAGAGGAGAAGTTGGGCTCAAGATATTTTATACTTAAAAGGATTGATAGCCAACTTTTGCACGAAAAAATTGGTAGGTAGCCGCAGGCTTTAGCCTGCGTAAAACAGCACAACCTAAAGGTTGCGGCTACCTTAGGATTTGGGGCTTTGAAATAGGGAGAGAGAGAAACTAAAAGTTAAAAATCAGATGGAGGTCCTGTCATGTCAGTAGCTGAGAGAATCTATCGGGCAGTGGATGAAAAGCAGGCCGAGATCGTAAAATTGCTTCGAAAACTGGTTCAGATCCCTACTCCCACACCCCCCGGTCTTAACTACGACAGAATAGTGGAGATTATGCTCCCCTATTTTACTTCGATGGGATTTCAGGCACGCCGAATAGACCTTCCAGAGCAAGTCTTTCACCAGAGATGTAAAGCCATACACCCGGAGCTTGAGGGAGCGAGGAGCAATCTTCTGGCTAATTTTAAAAAGGGAAAGAAAGAGACCGTCCTCTGGTATGCCCATATAGATACGGTTCCGGTAAATGAATCTCGGTGGACTATACCACCGTACCGAGGGTTAATAAAGGACGGGAGAATATGGGGCAGAGGTACCAGTGACAATAAAGGTGGATGCGCTGCTGTCATTGCGGCTTTTCGGATCCTCTATGAATTAGGTCTAGAACCAAAATCCAATGTAGTGGTGGCTTTGACCTCTGACGAAGAAGTTGGACCCTACAGTGGACTGATGTATCTTGCTGATGAGGGGTATTTTAAGGACTGTCAATATTTCCATTGTCTGGATGGGTCCAGTGAAGGCATCGGAATTGGAGCCAATGGAACAATTACCTGGAGCCTAACTATCAAAGGTGAAAGTGCTCACTCGGGTGAGTCATTCCTAGGGATAAATCCCATCGAACACAGTTTTGGAGTTTTAGAACAGCTTTTGAAATTAAAAGGGAAAGTGGAATTGAGAAAAAGCAGGATGCCAGTGGCTCCAAAAATAGCTGACGAGACCGGTATGCTTACAGTTATTCCTCTCTTAAACATTACCATGGCTCGGGGAGGACTGAAACACAACATTGTTCCTTCAGAGTTTATTCTGGAAGGAGACCGTCGTCTGATTCCTGAAGAGGAAGAATCTCAAGTTATTAGAGAGATTCAGGATGCAGTTAACAAAGCGCAGGCACGCGATCCCAAGCTTAAGTATGAACTCAAAACCACTCCTTCTTACCCTTCTTTTTTCCAGGATCCTAACCATCCCTGGGTGCAAAAGGTAAAGCGAGCAGCGGAATTAGTATCGGGAGAAAAACTTAGTGTCTTCGGCTCTGGGGGTTCAACCGATGTAGCTTACATTGTAAAGGCCACCCAAATGAAAGTGGCCTCCTATGGCACTTCACGACATAAAGAAAGTGGGATCCATGGCGAAAATGAAAACGTCAGGATTGGTGACCTTCTAAATCTAGTTAAGTGCGTAGCTATCCTTGCCACTGAACTGGCCTAAATCAATGGTCTCAATCCATAGTAAACTCTATTGAGGAACAGCATGGCTTACAAGGTTTATAAAAGTCGGTTTCCCTTAAGAAAACTCAACCAAAAGAAGATATTCAAAAGAAGATCATTACACCGGATTCCTCAGCCCAGAGCTGCCGGTAGAAGAGAGAAAGGGACTTCGCGAAGAAGAATATAGAAAAATGAAAATTGAGCTGGTGAGAGTTACTCATAAAAGGACCCGAGCCTGGCAAGTATTCCTGCGAACCTTGACTTTACCAGTACTAGCTTCTCTTACTCCTTCGAGTATTGAAGTCAAAATAACCGATGAGAGAACAGAGTCGATAGACTACGAAAGCGACGCTGATCTTATTGGCCTCACCTTTCTAACTACTGATGCATACAGAGCCTATAGAATTGCTGATGAGTTCAGGAAAAGGGGTAAGTTCGTGGTAATGGGGGGCCCCCATGCTTCTGTTCTTCCCGGGGAAGTTATCCGTCATGCAGATAGTGTAGTGATCGGAGAGGCAGAGCCGGTTTGGAAGGATTTACTGCAAGATTTTCAAAAAGGGTCTCCAAGGAAATTCTACCAATCAAATCCCGTGAAGATGGAAGACCTTCCTCTTCCTCGAAGGAATCTGGTGAAATGCAAAGGATTCACTACTATCGAGATGGTTGAAACCAGTCGAGGTTGTCCCTTTCGCTGCGACTTTTGTTATATCCCTACTCTTTTCGGTAGGAGTTATCGTTTAAGACCTATTGAAGATGTAATACGCGAAATAAAAACCCTGAAGAATCGTCAACTATCTTTTGCTGATGATAACCTGGTAGGAAACCCGGATTATGCCAAAGATTTATTCAAGAAGTTAAGACCTCTCAGAAAGAAGTGGTTTGGGAATTTCTCTTTAGCCAGAGCGGGTGACACTCGGCTCTTAGAGCTGGCTGCTCAAAGTGGATGTACAAGGATGGCTTTAGGATTTGAGTCCGTGTCCCAGAAAAGTTTGGACAGCGTAAATAAGAGTTTTAATAAGGTGAAAAAATATGAAGAAATCATCAAGAAGATACATGATCAGGGAATCACCATAATTGGATACTTCATGTTTGGATTCGATGAGGACGATCTCTCTATTTTTCCCCGAACGGTAGAGTTTATTGAGAAAAGTTCAATCGAGCGCCCCATATTTTTTATTCTCACGCCCATTCCCAGAACCAGACTCCATCAAAGACTTCTCCTCGAGGGAAGAATTATTGATGCCAATTGGTCTCACGGAGATGGAACTCATGTAATGTTTCGCCCCAAACTCATGACGGTAGAAGAGCTGCAGGAAGGCTATAGGTGGGTCATAAGTCAGATTAATTCTCTTTCTTCCATTACCAGGCGATGGCTTGGATCCTGCAGGTATTCTAATCCTTTTTATAGCCTTGCTTTGAATGTGGCCGGCAAAGTGGAGGCAGCTATAAAAGACTAGTTATTGAGAAAAGAATCAAAGGGGAAAGGTAAAAACCATGACAGTGAATGATTCGGTAACCAAAAAGTCGGAAGAAATGCTTGGTGAGCGATTTGGAATAACAATATTGAACTCAATGGGTATAGCCGTGGTTGTCCTCGACTCAAACTTTAACATAACTTGGGCCAATAGTGAGTATCGAAAACTCCAGGAAAAACCTGAGGATAAGATAGTAGGAAAAAAATGTTACGAAGTCAGTTTTGGTCACCACCAGCCTTGTTCCGAAGAAGCTTGTGCAGTAATAAGGACTCTGAGAACCCACGAGAGCTCTAAGGGCCTAAAAATCCTTAAGAAAGGAAGAGAAGAAAAATACCTAGATGTCTATTCTTTCCCTTTATTCGCATCTCAGGGTGAGCTTAGCCATGTGGTTGAAGTGATCCAAGACAATACCCAATTGTACAAACTGGTTGAATTATCAGAAAGATTAACCGCATTCGCCTCACACGAATTAAAAACTCCCTTGGCTACCATACATCAACTGGCAACTATTTTGAGACAGATCGACCTGCCTACTGAAAAAAGAGAGGATTTGTTTAATAGGATAATTAGCAGAAGCCAGCATGGATTAAAAACAGTGGAAAACTTTTTGGTTTATTCAAAAATAAAAGCTGGGGAATTAGAAATAGTTCCTAAAAGAGTCAATTTTTATGAGGATGTGGTGAAAAAAGTCCTGGATTTTCAAAGAGGACACACACTAAAAAAAGAAGCCGGTTTTAGGTGCGATATTTCCAAAGATCTAGAAGTTATTTGTGATCCGGCTTATGTTGAAATCATCTATAATAATCTCATAACTAACGCCATAAAATACGGATCGGAAAATAAAGAGATATTTCTTGGCTATCGGGACAAAAAAGATGATTATCATTATTTTAATGTAGCTAACGTCGGTGAAGTAATTGCTAAAGAGGATAGAGAGACTATTTTTAAAAGATACTCCACAACTCGCAAAGATGGTACTGGAATAGGCCTTGACGTCGCCCGAGAACTGGTAGAAAAACATAGGGGAAAAATCTGGGCAGAGTCATGCTATTTCATCTCGGGAAGGATCTTTATATTCTTGGTGCTGATCGGGGAGGGATTGATGAAAGATGGCTTTC
>JBHIEA010000172.1:0-4478 GCA_046760365.1 bacterium | reverse complement strand
GTGTTTAGCTATATCAGTTTTCAGGAATCAGCAAGCTCCTGAACGCTGATGGCTGAATGCTTACTAATGGCCGAAAAGAAGAAAATTTTAGAAAAACTAAACTGTTACCTTTTAAGTAGTGACCTAAAGCGACTTTAAGATGTTAGAGGTGGAGGTCAAGGCAAAGATAGGGAATCTGCCAATGGAAAAGAGGTTAGGTAAGCTAGGGGCAGAGTTTATCAACCGGACCCATCAAAAAGATGTCTATTTCCAACATCCCTGCCATGATTTTAAAAAAACCGATGAAGCCCTGAGAGTTCGGAAAGTTAAGGATGGGTATTTTTTAACTTACAAAGGGGCAAAGCTTGATCCAGAGACGAAAACCAGAAAAGAGATCCAGATAAGGGTAGAGAAAAACGTACTTAATCTTTTAAGAAGTTTGGGTTTCTCCCTGATAGGAGAAGTGGAGAAATGGAGGAGTTTTTATCAGTGGAAGGATCTGAGAATTTATCTGGATGAAGTGAAAGGATTAGGAAATTTTCTGGAGCTAGAAGGAACCTCTTGGAGGAATAAAGAAAAGATATTCAGGATTTTGCAAAAGTTAGGCATAGAAAAAAGGAGGCTCACCAGAAAATCTTATCTTGAACTTCTTGAAGAGTCAGGTTGAAAAATAGGTCAAAAACCAGGGAGTGCCAATATGAGAATAGGTGTAGTAAGTGACAGCCATAAAAATCTAGATAATCTGGAGTCAGCGGCTCGTAAGCTCATTGAAGAAAAAGTACAAGTCATTATACATCTGGGGGACGATTACGACGATGCCAAGGTTCTAGGGGAGTTTCAGGTTGAATTGGTGAGAATTCCCGGGGTTTTCAGTAGTTATTATCAAGACCCTCGGATACGCAATCGTCTGGTCAGGGAATTTTGCGGCGTAAAGACTCTTATCACCCATGCTCCCACCCCTCACAAAAATGACCCACCGGGTGAGCTTTCACCACAGGAGTTGATAGACCGCGAGAGAATAAAGGTAGTCCTCCACGGCCATACTCATATCCCCGAGATAAAGAAGAAAGCGGGGATCTTGTGGGTAAACCCTGGTCACCTGCAAGAAGAAGACAAAAGAGGCTTTCCTCCGAGCTTTGCCGTAGTTGACTTTGAGGTAGGTAAAGTGACCGGGAGAATCATTGATCTGCGACAGGGAAGGGATCTAGCGAAATATCAATTCTCTCCTTTAGGATAGGGAGGAGCAAGGTGGATTACCTCAGTAAAGAAGAAAGTGAAGCATTAGAGAAATTTACCAGAGGTGTAAGATCTCTTTTAGGCGATAATTTGTTGATATTAAAACTATTTGGCTCAAAAGCAAAGGGAGACTTTAGCAAAGAGTCCGATATTGATGTTTTGCTAGTAGTTAAGAAAATAACCTCTGAATTAAGAGATAAAATATTCGATCTGCTTTTGGACATTGAGCTAGAGTACGATCCGAAAATTTCCTTGGTTATTCTTTCGGAATACGAGTATCAAAGAAACGCTGAGATGGGCTCACCATTTATAGCTGGCGTTGAGAAAGATGGAGTCCCTATATGAAGCACGAAAGAAAAGAATTGATTCGATATAGATTATCGAATGGAGAGGAAAAGCTCAGATCGGCAAAAATACTTCTCGAAAATGGTCAATTCAAGGATTCCACCTCTAGGTCCTACTATGCCATGTTTTCCGCGGCAAGAGCTTTATTAGTCACGAGAAATCTTAATAGCACGAAACATTCTGGAATTATCTCTTTGTTTAATCAGCACTTTGTGAAAACCGGCTTGGTTGATAGAGCTTGTGGAAGAATTTTGATGAATGCAAGAGAAATACGTGAAAAAGGTGATTATGGCGATTTCTATTTGCTCTCCAAAAAAGAGGCAGAATTACAACTTAAAAATGCAGAGATATTCATAGAAGAAATAAAAAGAGCAATCGAGAAATTAGAGGATCGATACAATACTTCTTAATCTAATTAGCATTTTGTATTAGCATTTTGTAATAATGGAGTATGCATTACAAGAGAGTCTGCCTATGAATGATCAAAGAGATAGAAGAAAAAGATATGAAATTGAAAGATGAGATAAGATTTTATAATTCTTAAGGTGGAGAAGTTCCTCAAGGAGTGGGGATCGGGTCAAAAAAGAAGTTGGATCATGGTAGGATATGATAATTACAAAGTGTTACTGGGGAATATAGTGGAACTTCTTAAATTTCATTTTGGAGAGGATTTCTTGTCCTGTGCACTTTTTGGATCGGTGGCGAGAAATGAGGCTTTGCCTGAAAGTGATATAGATCTCTTGATCGTTCATCGATCTTGTGATTATCGGCCTACGGAGAAATTCTTGAAAGTTCTCAGGGATCTGGAAGAAGATAAAGAATATAAAAGACTGAAAAAACATGGGTATTTACCAGATCCTTATCCGGTATTTTTGGATGAGGCCGAACTTGAGGAAAATCCGCTCATACTTTTAGATGTTCTTGACCATGGAGTTATTTTATCTGATCTGGACAGCGTCTTGGATAAGAGACTCTTCTCTTTTAAAAAAGACTTCGGGAGTTGGGAGCGAAAAAAAGCTCTCTTCCGGACGGCTCATATTATTGGGATCTGAAGCCCGGTTGGAAGTCTAAAGAGGTGATTGAGATTTGAACAATTTCCAAAGAGGAGAAAAACTACTTAGCCAGGCGGAAAGTATTTCCCGCGAGCTAACCAATGTCTTTGAGAGAAATCTTCCCAATCTTGTAGTAAGGCGTGCCCAAGAGATAGTTGAAATCAGCTTGAAGGCTCTTTTTAAGATGATGGGTATTGAATATCCCAAAGTGTATGATGTAGGGAGCCTTTTGGAAGAAGTGATAAAGAAAAGAGGAATAAAGACGGAAGGAAAGATTCTGGAAAAGTTAAAGGAAGTTTCTTCTTATCTAGCCCGAGATAGAGCCCCCTCCTTTTATTTTGAGAAAGATTATACCTTAGAGCAAGCAAGGTGCGCGAAGGAAGATGCGCTAGGGGTTCTAAATTTTGGCAAAAAAATAACTCAAAGGATTAAAAGTTGAGTGAAAGCGGTGGACAACATAGAGCGCCTTGGGAATGTACTTTTGCCAAGGAAGAAAAAAGTAAATGCAGACCAGGTATTCGGCCAAAATCTGACCAGCAATATTTTGAGATCCTTTGTTTATGTGTATTGCAGGCTGGCCTTGGTTGGGGGATGGTTAGAAAAATTTGGCCCAAACTCAGGAAAGGATTTTATAATTTTAGTATCGAAAGATTGGCAACCACAAAAATGAACGAACTTCTCCAAAGAGAGGGGGTAATAAAGAACAAAAATAAGGTTAAAGCTGTTATAGATGGTGCCAGAAAGTTTCAGAGCACAATACAAGAGGCTGGGTCTTTTTCGAACTTCTTAATATCATTAAAAGGTAGGGGAGATAAAGAAGCAATTAGAAAATTGACCCAGCGGTTTAGTCATGTGGGAGAATATACTGCCCAGTATTATCTTCATAGCATAGGATATTGGGAGTAAAATAAGGGTTTGCCTTAAACAGAACCCGTGATAAGCTCCCCATGGAAAAAGAGGGGGTGAGTAAGATGGTCAAGAAGGCTATAGGGAGGATAGAAAAACCTCCTGTGGAGCATTTCAAAAAGCCGGGAAGAAAGCTCTATCTTGTCCCCCTTTTACCTTTAGCAGAACCCCAACAAAAAGGGTTACCTAAAGACTATTCGGCAAAGCTTGAAGTTTACTGGAATAAGGTGAACCTCCGCCTGGATGATTTGGGAAGCAAGATTGGAAAGGTCGACCGGATATATCACGAGTTGATCAATGAGGGAGGAGAAAAGGGCCTTAAAAGACTTAAGAAGTTAAATGTTAACAGCTACAGAATTGTCAAAAGATATGTGGACAAAGGTGCGGAGCTTCAAGCCACGGAAGATATGAATTTGGTCAGGGAGAGCATGGACTGGATTAGATGTCTAGCGGCAAATCTTCAGAGCGAGAAAGCTCTCAGCAAAGTCTCCCAATTTTATGTAGAAGCCATGCAAAAGAGAGATGAGTTCGTTGCCAAAAAGATAGATGAGACCCTCAAAGAAAACGACTCCGGAATTATCTTTATCAGAGAGAATAATAGTGTTAAATTCCCCTCCGATATAGAAATTTTTCGGGTGTATCCTCCCGTTCTTGATGATATTCGCCGATATCTTCGCGACTTTTACTCAAAATCTTGAGTTGCTTTCTACTCTACCCGGGTGAATAAATAAATTCCACCGCCTAAAAAGATCAAGTTAGGAATCCAGGCGGCTAAGAAAGGGGATACGACTCCGTTTTCTCCCAAGGTTGTAAGGAAAGCCATTGCCTCATAATAAGCAAAGCTTATAAGAAGACCGAGAGCAAGGCTGGCTCCTCTTCCTCCTCTTCTCAAGACCAGCCCCACCGGAATACCCAAAAAAAGAAGAATAAAATTGGTAAAGGGATAAGAAATCTTAAAGT
>JBHIEA010000171.1:0-4483 GCA_046760365.1 bacterium | reverse complement strand
AACAGCCTTGCCCCGTACCAGAGAACCAACTTTAGTAATTATCAGCAATTTTTTATCAAGAGAATATCGGGACTACTCCCCTTCTTCCATGTATATCAGCTTTCAAAAACGAATCATCTCTTACTCGCCTTATTCTGAGAATTATCTCTTTTGAGATTAAACAGAATATTTTGGGGTCTCTCCTAGTAGAATAGCAAAAACTAGGGATTTGTTAAATTTTTGGATACAATTATTTCATAACAAAGATTGCGGTGAGGGGTATATGGGGAGAAACAAGATAACTTGATTAGAGTTCTTTTCAAGAAAGTCGAGAGAAAGGAGACCCTCCCTAAAACTATGCAGCATTGACTACTTAAGGCGATACCTTTGTAATAAAAGAGATTTCTTCCTTAATTATGATAAGGGAATTGTAAGAAAAAAATTAATTAAGAGGAAGGCTAAATTCCGGTAGTTCAAGCTAAAAGAACATGCAAAATTGACAAAACCAGGTAAGAATATAAAATGAAATTGTGGAAATTAATTATTTGAGATAAATAAGGAGGAAAAAAGATGAATAATTCCAGGATTGAATTAAAAAGACGAAGCCATGGGTTCCCGAGATCTCTGATCCTTATTATGGCGGTCTTTGCTCTCCTCCATCTTTCAATCAATGGTCGTCTTGAGGCCAAAAATCCACCTGAAAATCAAAAAGAAGCGGTCTCGTTTCTCCAGAATACTATCATCGAAGCTTCCGGTAAGGTTGCGCCAGCGGTAGTAAATATTACAACGGTAGGGATCGGGGTGGATTTCTTTTTTAATCCCATCCCTCAGAGAGGATTAGGCTCCGGAGTGATCTTTGATCAAAAAAATGGGTATATCCTCACCAATGAACATGTAATCCATCGGGCGAAAGAGATAAAAGTGATCTTGCCCGATGGACCGGAGTTTGAAGGCAAACTAATTGGATCCGATCCCCGAATGGATTTAGCAGTTGTGAAAATTAAGGGTAAGAACCTACCCGGGGCTAAGCTCGGCGATTCCGATAAGGTAAAAGTAGGGGAGTTCTGTATCGCTATCGGAAATCCCTATGGACTGCAGAATACAGTCACCTTCGGCGTAGTAAGCGCTACCAATCGCTCAATCAGGCCTGATCCGAATAAGATACTGGAGGATTTGATTCAGACCGATGCCGCTATTAATCCAGGCAACAGTGGTGGACCATTAATAAACTTCAGAGGCGAAGTGATTGGGATCAACACCGCCATCATTCCTTATGCTCAGGGGATAGGATTTGCCATCCCCATCAATGCGGCTAAGGATATCATTGAAGAATTGATAAAGTACGGAAAGGTCATACGACCCTGGCTGGGTATCTCTTATCTTCCCATCACTCCTCAGGTCGTTTCCCGCTTTAATCTCCCCATGGAATCCGGTCTTTATGTAGCTTCAGTCATATCGGGAAGTCCCGCCGATAAAGCAGGGCTCCAGGCTAAAGACATCATCAGGAAAATCGATGGTCAGGAGGTCAAAACGTCCCAGGAGTTAAAGGCTCTCATCTCCAAGAAAAAAGTAGGAGACGAGGTGAGTTTGACCATCTTACGAGGTAAGGAAACCAAGATTTTCGAGGTGACTTTAGGAGAGATGCCGGCCGAATAAACTGGTGGCAATGAGGCAGGTTTGGCAAGGAAATATTAAAAGGACAGAAACAGCATGGCTAAGGAAATCTCCCGAATGTGGTTAATAATACCCGAGATTAAGGAACTACTTTCTCAAAATAGAAAAGATGAGCTTAAGGATCTTTTTTATGAGTATGAGCCGGTTGAGGTGGCAGAAGCATTAGGAGAATTTACTCTTAAAGATAGAGTAGTTCTTTTTTCTTTGTGGGACATAGACTTTGCCGCCGATGTCTTTGAAAAAATGGATAAGGGCGATCAACTTGCCCTCCTGGGAGCAATTGATGAGAGGCGTAAAAGCGATATCCTGGATGAGCTAGCTCCCGACGAACGGGTTGATCTTTTTGAAGAAATGCCAGAGCAAATGGTAGCACGTTTTCTGGCTATCATGGAAAAGGAGGAAGCTCGGGACGCCAGAGAACTCCTCAAGTACGACCCGAATACCGCCGGCGGCAGAATGACCACCGATTTTGCCCAGGTGTGGGAGGGAACAACTGTTGAGGAGACTCTAGATAGTTTAAGGAAGACGGCAAAAGACTTAGAGATGGTCTACTATGTCTATGTACTGGACAAAAATAACCAATTGGTGGGGGTGGTATCGCTTAAAGATCTTATTTTAGCCGAGCCTAAAGAAAGGATAAACAAGGTTATGCATACCAAACTCATCACTATTCCGGTTGACATGGACCAAGAAAGGGTGGCTAAGGAAATTGCTAAATATGATTTTGTGGCCTTACCGGTAGTCGATAATGGAAAAATGAAGGGAATTATCACGGTAGACGATGTGATTGACGTAATCAGAGAAGAAAACACCGAGGATATGTATAAGTTCGGAGCAGCGGGCCGACACCAAGAAAACTATATGTCTATGAAACCATCTTTTATTGCTAAGCATCGGGCCCTCTATTTGACGATATTTGTCTTGATGGACTTTTTTTCAGGAATGATTATAAAAAATTATTCCTTCGCTTTGAGTAGTGTGGTAGCCCTGGCCTTCTTTATCCCTTTGCTTATGGACACCGGTGGAAATGCTGGCACTCAAGCAGCAAGTGTTATGGTAAGGGGTCTAGCTACCGGGGAGGTCAGGATAAAAGACATTTGGAATGTAGTCAGGAAAGAGTTTATCATCGGGATCATGATTGGAGCAGTATTAGGTATAATTGCTTTGATGAGAGCACTAGTTTTGCAAAAAAATCCTTGGGTAACGGCGACGGTAGGCTTAAGTATGATTATTACGGTAACCATTGCTACTTGCCTGGGATCGCTCCTACCCATTATCTCTAAACGCCTGGGATTTGACCCTGCTCTTATCTCAGGACCCCTGATCACCACAATTGTGGATATAACCTGCTTGGTAGTTTATTTTGAAATAGCCATACATCTATTGGGAATTGTCTGAATTATCATCTTCTCTTTTCATTTATTCGATGTTTGCATGACGGGAGTCAATTATTTGGCTAGGAGTTTGCTTCCTATGTCCCGCTAAATTACAAATTAATCTATAAAAGAAAAGGGACGTATTGCCAGATTTTTAGAAATTTCAATAGCATTGGATGCCAATTCCTCCATGGTTTTTCTAATTCTCTCCCCCAATGTTTCCCTCCTGGACACTTAGGTGTCAAAAATTGCTTATTTATGATTAAATAATATCATATTTGAAAAAAAATGGCAGATATCTATACTATTCTCACTTCAATCCCCAACCTCTCTAACGCTACCGTCATCTTCTCCGGTATTCCCCGGTCGGTGATTAAAATATCTATTGATTGAAGCGGACTAACGCAGGCAAAGCTTTGTTTCCCAAACTTAGAATGATCTGATAAAACGATTATTTTATTGGATGCTTTAACAATCTTTTTCCGTGTCTCGGCCTCTTCTAGAGTAGGCATCATTATTCCATAGGTGAGATCCAGAGCACTAACACCCATAAAGGCCTTATCTATCCGCATCTGGGAAAGAGTGGCCTCAGTCAGAGGACCGATCAGAGCACGGGTTCTCCTCCCCGGGCTTCCTCCAGTAATAATTAAAGTTATCCCTTCTTTTCCACCCAACTCTTGAGCTATATCGAGAGAGTTGGTAACTACGGTAAGGTTCTTGTGGTTCGGGAGGTTTCTGGCTAGCCCGAGAACAGTGGTGCTTGCTTCCAAGAATATTACCTCTCCCTCTTCTATTAGCTTGGCAGCCTCTTGGCCAATTCTTTTTTTCTCCTCCAAGAATTTTTCTTTTTCTTCGAAAAAGTCAGGTTCAAGGCTTACCCGACTTTTACTCATGGCGCCACCATGAGCTCTGGCAATTAGACCCTGGCCTTCCAGAAATTCCAGGTCTCGCCTTATGGTGGCTCCGCTGACTTTAAATATATCTATTAATTCATCAACGGTTATTCTTCCCTTTCGGGTAATTAAGTCAAGAATCTGGTCTTTTCTTTCCAAAGGGAAAATCTTTTTCATTGGTAGTTCTTTATTTCATTCTTGATTATATTATATCATATTTGAAAATTTTGTCAACTCCTCTCTTTTGCTCCTCAGAAATTGAAAGTTAGTCCTGCATTGCGGACAAAGAGGGTAAGAAGAATTAGAGCCATCTGGGAGGTGAGTCTAACCAAACAGTGCAGGATGACATTTCAGCTCTTCCAAGACAAGATACTCGAGGGGGGAAATAGGGCTTCGCCGATTCCTTCGGAATGTCCCCCTCGACGGCTCGATCGGCAAAGCCGACTCTCGCTGCCTTTCGGCACTCTGCCCGTCCGCTCGAGCAAGTCGAGCAGGCCTCCCCTCTTTTTTTCTGATATCTGATCTGCCGAGCTTTATTTGAATAACCATTCATAGAAATTA
>JBHIEA010000170.1:0-4494 GCA_046760365.1 bacterium | reverse complement strand
TCTACCTCTTCATCAATTCTTTTTAACCTCTCTTTAAAAGCCGGAGATTTCTCTAACCCCTCGAGTAAACCGCCCAGTCCGGGAATCATCTGACCTATCCCCTTCAGGAGACCACCTGCCATACTTTCTTCCTCTTCCTTTCCTTTTCTATTTACAGATTTTTCCGCTTCTAACTTCTTCATCCTTTCCCTAAGCTTTCTTATCTCTTCATCCCTTTCATCTTTCTTCTTCTCAGCCATAAGAGGCTCCTCACTTAATAATCACCTATCTATCAGTTCTCCCCGGCTTATATCCACAAATGAAGCAGCCCTTTTTCTCCAGTTCCTCCTTTATTACCTCTCTTCCACATTTAGGACATTTTATCCGATATGATTGCAAATTTTTTATTTTAGTTAAAGAGGGCACAGCTTTGCCCTGGTTCACACTCATCTGTTTAGCCTGAGCTATTTTGATTTCTTCCGCTGTTCCCCTCCAGCCACATAAGTAACACCCCTTTTTAATCAATTCCTTCTTTACTACCTTTCTGCCGCAGGAAGGGCACAACATCCAATAACCAGATTCGCTCATCTTTTGATCTTCCTTAAGAGCCTCTTTGCGTATTTGACCTAAAAGGGTGTGTGAAACAGGGTCAATCATCTTAGCTTCTCTTCCTTAGAAAATTAGCTACTTTCCTGTCCTCCGATTAAATAGGAACTGCAGCACCTATTTATGCCTCTGGCTTGAGTGCCTTGGCCTTGGCTGATATCCAGCCGCACCAGGGACAGCCAGTAGACATGAGTTCTTCCACAGGAACTCTTTTACCGCATTGAGGGCAATCTTCCTTAGCTATCATAGCCTCTTCCCAGGCTGGGGTTTCTACATTAGTTCCTGAGGGAAACTCTAGACCGTATTTTGCTGCAGTCTCAAAAGAGGCTAGGGCTGCCCTTATCTTAATGCCCAGCAGCTCAACACCAGCAATGGATACGGTAATATCAGCGTTGATTACTAAGCCCTTGTCTAGGATCCTATCAATTACATCTACTAAGGTACCCGATCTTTCGTGGTCTGAGTCCATCTTTATTTCTCCTTCTTATCTAAAGAACCTCTTAGTGTACTCACCTTTTAATTCTTCCAGCTCTTGAATGATTTTTTCTAAAGACTGCTTTTTATCACGCATGCTAAGTGCTATAGACTTAAGGGCATCAGTTACATCCTCTTCCTCCGCCTTTTCTTTAAGGCTCTTGAGCGAGTCAACTTCTCTCTGGAGGTCCTTAAGCGTGGTTTCTACTACTTTCCTTTTTTCTTCTATTTCTCTCTGCATTTCGCCAACTGCCTTAGCTACGTCTGCAGCCCCTTTGACCTCGCTGATCTTCTTAAGTTGTTCTTCGGGTGACTTTAATACTTGCTCTTGTAAATCCTTAAGCATCTTCTGTATCTGGATCATCTTACTTCGCAGGTCTTCTTCTAGTTTGTTCAATACTTCAGCATTAATCTTTTCTTTCGGCATTATTCATCCCTCCTTTCTAACCTACTTTTTAAGCTCTTCTATTCTTTTGGTTATCTCTGCTTCTTTTTTCTTATATTCTTCCTCGCTTATCTCCCCCGTCTCATAGCGCATCTTGAGTTCAAGAAGCTGCGTATTGAGTTGCCCCTCTTTAGTCAGGTCACCTTCACCCGCCTCACGTATATCATCTGCTATACCAATAAATCCTAATATTGGTTGTATGGGGGCTAAAATTGTCATGCGAAGCAAAAAGTTGAGGGCGCTTATCTCTACTGGATAAGTTCGTATGAACCGACTCTTTGGCAGACCTGTCTCACCTACTCTGCGGCTTGGCAATATCCCAAAGTGCCGGGGGAAAGTGATGGGAGGGTACCCACTAACGAGGTTTTTCATATAAGGAGAGACAAGAGGCACCAGACCCGAAACCTGCCCTATCGGACCACATGTTAAGGGTATCCAGCCTCCTCCCACCATATTTCTCATTCTTTCCTGGGATCTTCTGTCAGCAAGGTGCAGATTCCCCCTTCTTGAGGCAAGAACTTGTTTTCTGGTGAGCTCGTTGAAACTTATCTTTTCCACCATCTTTTACCCGCTTTCAAGCTTTATTCCTCACAAGAATTTTATCCTCTAGATTCTGAACTGGCTCATTAGCGCTGCCATACATCGCCTTAGAGAGCTCGGTTAAATCCTCTATTCCTTTGATCTTATGTGGAAATAATGGCAGTTCTGTAACTTGATATTCCGAACCTTTTCCTTCTCTAACTCGCTGAATATATCTGTGTTGTTCCTCGGCTTTCCGGGAACAAAAACTACAATCGGTAGGCGGTATAACCTTGTTTATAATGATGTTATGACAAGGAACGTTAAGCTTCTTAAGGCTTGTCACCAGATCCTCCATCTCTGCCACCCCCATCTCCTCCGGAATAGTAACAGCCATAAACTCAGTGTTCTCGGTATCAGCAATAATTTTTTGCACGGTTCTCACCTTGCGAGATGTATCGATCATCTTCCCAGCTATTTCGTTTAAGTTCGCAACTCCTCTATATTTAATGAGCATCCTGAAAAAAGTCTTTAACCAGTCCCTCATTATCTGGGGCATTTCCAGGAAACGGATCAGATGTCCGCTGGGTGCTGTGTCCAGGATGTATATGTCATATTTTCCCTCTTTGGAAAGCTCTGCAATCTCATTCAGGGCAAAAATCTCATCTAATCCGGGGGGGACGCACCTGATCATCTCTTCCATTATCTGCTGATCAAAGACTAGCTTCATCCCCTTTCCCGTAAACCTTCTGATTATGGCCCGTAAATCATCTATATTTTCTTCTTTCCAGTCTTCGAGTAGCTTATCGGCACTTATTTCATAACCGTAAAGGTTACTTATGTTCTTTATAGGCGTTATTTTATTCCCTATCGGATAATCAAAGCTGTCGCAGAGTGAATGAGCAGGATCGGTCGAAAAAACCAGTATCTTCTTGTCCGGCTTCTCCCGAGCCATACGCAAGGCGGTAGCACAGGCTAAGGAGGTCTTACCCACTCCACCTTTTCCTCCGAAGAGAATGAACTTTAAATCTTTTTTTAAAAGGTCTAATGGCTGAGTTTGAACCTTAAAGGAAGGTCTGGCAAGGGAGAGACCTGAAGCGGGCTTATATTCAGCCTTGCCAAATAAAATTTGGCCATACTCATTTAAGCGCTCTACTCCTCGAATTTCATAGGGAAAAAGGGGCATCTTAAGAAGATTGTATTGGGAAAATCTCTCTTCAATTCTTTTTAGTTTATCTTCCTGATCCACTTTTCGAGAACTACAAAATTTACACTGGCTTTCACCTTGAACCCGATTAACAATAACACTCTTTACTGTAATTCCATACTTTCTTAAACTATTCCCCAGCCTTTCTGTCTCATCTATTGAGAGCGGCTCAGGTATGGTAACCGGAACAAATTCGGTAAGCTCGGTAGCGGCGAAAAGGTTCTTTATTCTGGCTATATCTTTTTTTTGTCTCTCTATATAATCATCACCTTCATCTCTCTTATACTTTCCTGTAAAGGTCTTGGATATATATCGGTGTTTAGCGTACATTAGATCCACAACTTTAATCCAGCGCTCCATCTCTCCAGGTAAAGTTAAAAACCTGAAAGTATGTCCGGTTGGTGCTGTATCTAAGATGATTAGATCATACTCTTCCTTCTTCAGGAGTTTGGAAAGTTCTATTACGGCCATAATTTCATCCATACCCGGGATGGTATTCCTGTAGAACTCATTTATATCTTCCTCATCAAAAATGGTACCTCTCATAAATATCTTTTTGGTAACTGCCTCGTGCTCTTTTTTGTAGGCTTCACCTAATTTTGGTGCATTCATCTCCCAGGCCCAGAGGTTATCCACTCCCTTTATAGATGTAATCTCATCACCCAGATCAGTGTTAAAACTATCACCTACTGAGTGAGCAGGGTCAGTGGAGGCGAGAAGTATCTTCTTCTCTCTATGAAGCCCGGCTAAATACAGGGCTGTTGCACAGGCTGAGGTAGTCTTTCCTGTGCCACCCTTTCCGCCAAAGAATATGAATTCCAGCTTCGAATTTTCTAAAAAAGCGGCCATATTTAATCTTCCTTCCTATTCTGTAATTGTAACTCTTCACCGCAAAGTACGAAAAGATGAATCAAAAAGAAAAACCTCAGGACAATTAATATCTATCGGTGTAACTGGTGAATCGTATTTGGTGAATCGTGAATTGTTGTTTGAAGTCTACAACCGTTTAGTTCTTTCTTTACGATTCACTATTCACTAACGACCATTCACTATTTTGATTCTTAGCGTTCTTAGCGTGCTCTGCAGTGAAATATGATAAGGCTGAATAGATACCTCTATTCTTCTACTCCTACCTCAGTATCACATCTTTTGCGCAGGCCCGTTCGGTTAAACTCAAGCAATTTCCCATCCTCATCCAGCACTACATCATAAGTGGCAAGGATATCCATCTGGTCGGGAATAGAATGTTTCTCTATCATGTCTA
>JBHIEA010000169.1:0-4495 GCA_046760365.1 bacterium | reverse complement strand
GGAGCGGACCGCAAGGTGCCGTAAGGCAGCGACGAGTTTCACGTCTTTCCCGGACGGGCAGAGTGCCGCAGGCAACGAGAAGACGAGCAGAAATAATCTAAAAGCTGATATACAGCGACGGAGGGGAAGAGTCCCGAGATATCCTCGCCGGACAGCAAAAAATGAGGATTTACACTTGCTCCTTTTTATTTTTGTGCTAAAATATAAATGGTGCAAAAACTTGGAACTTACGCTTGAGATTAAGAGAAGGAGAATAAGCTAAATGGATCATCAACCTCCAAAGAAACCTATAAATAAGAAACCTATAAGGAAGAATAAGTTCAGCCGGAACCTGTTTCTTCTTTTTATTATATTTCTGGTGGCCATCTCTCTCTTCAATTTTATTCGTCCAGGGTCGAGGGTGAAGGAGACTGAGCTTCCCTATTCCCAATTTCTGAAAATGGTGGAATCACACAAGATAAACAAGGTTTCCATCAGGGGACATATTATAGAAGGGGAATTGGGTCCCAATGCTCCGTTTCAGACCTACGCCCCCGATGACCCTGAGTTAATCAAAATCCTGCGAGAAAAAGGGGTGGAGATTCAAGTTTCTCCCGAAAGATCCCCTTGGCTATTCAATGTACTGGGGGGACTTTTGCCTATTCTGATATTTGTGGTTATCTGGATCTACATTATGAGGCAGATGCGGATAACTGGCAGTAAAGCTCTTTCCTTTGGGAAAAGTAGAGCCAGACTTGCTTCCAAGAACACGGCTAAAATTACTTTTAAGGATGTTGCTGGGGCAGAGGAAGCCAAGGAAGAGTTAAAGGAGATAATCGAGTTCCTAAAAAATCCTCAGAAATTTCAGAAGCTGGGAGCGAAGATCCCTAAAGGGGTGATTTTGGTTGGGCCTCCTGGCTGCGGAAAAACTCTTCTAGCCAGAGCGGTAGCTGGAGAAGCCGGGGTTCCTTTTTTCAGCATTAGTGGGTCAGATTTTGTGGAGATGTTTGTAGGGGTGGGGGCAGCGAGGGTAAGAGACCTATTTGAGCAGGGAAGGAGAAATGCTCCCTGTATTATCTTCATTGATGAGTTAGATGCCGTGGGGAGGCAGAGATTCGCCGGTATTGGGGGAGGACATGATGAAAAAGAACAGACTTTGAATCAACTGTTGGTGGAACTGGATGGCTTTAGCCCTCGTAAGGGAGTAATAATAATGGGGGCCACTAATCGTCCGGATGTTCTGGATATCGCTCTTCTTCGACCGGGAAGATTTGATAGAAGAATTACCATTAATATTCCCGATATAAGGGAAAGAGAGGATATTCTTGCCCTTCATATGAGGAACAAGCCCATTGCCAAAGAGGTGGATGTTAAGGTTCTTGCTCGCAGAACCCCGGGGTTCGTGGGTTCGGATATAGAGAATTTGATTAATGAGGCGTCTTTGTTAGCAGCAAGAAGAAACAAGGATAAAATCGGTATGGTGGAATTGGAGGAAGCCATTGACAGAGTAATTGCTGGCCCAGAAAAAAAATCAAGAATTATGCGGGAAAAAGAAAAGAGAATTATTGCCTATCATGAAAGTGGTCACGCTCTGGTAGGTAATCTACTTCCCCATGCTGATCCGATTCATAAGGTTTCCATTATCCCCCGGGGATCGGTGGCTCTAGGATATACTTTGCAGTTGCCTCTCGAGGATAGATATCTGGCAACCAAATCAGAATTACTGGATAAGCTCAGTGTTCTTCTTGCTGGACGTGCCAGCGAAGAGCTCATTTTCAAAGAGGTAAGTACCGGGGCTCAAAATGACCTCGAACAAGCTACTCACGTGGTAAGAAAGATGATCTGCGATTATGGAATGAGCGAAAAATTAGGTCCGGTTGCTCTAGGAAAGGGGAGTGCTGAGGTTTTTCTCGGGCGAGACTTTTTAAAAGAGAAAAACTATAGCGAGGAGTTAGCCTTTGATATAGACAAGGAGATTCATCGGATAATACACGAGTCTTATGAGAGGGCACTTAAAATCTTAAAGGAGCACAAGGGTAAACTCATAAGATTAGCTGAAAAGCTGGAGGAAAAGGAGGTATTGGGAGAAGAGGATATAAAAGAAGTTCTAGGAGAGAAAATAACAGAAAAGACTCCAGGAGAAAAAAAGATAAGAAGAGATAGGGAGAAGCTGGTGCTTAAAAAGGCAAATGTGCATAAATCCTCGAGTTCTAATTCTAAGAAATGAAAGAGGTGTCAAAGACGAGCTCAGGAAGATCGGAGTTAGCCAGCAAGCGCTAAAAATTCTTGCCCCCAAGGCCTTCCATTATTTGATTAAACTAGAGGGAATTCCCTCTCCAATAGCCAACCTTCTTAAGCAGGAGATGGTTTCCGTGATGGCCGATGCCGCCATTTCCAAGAAGATGACATCCTTCACCTCTAAAAAAAGTGATGTTTTACTTATAGGTACCGAGGCACAGTTAAAAAAACTTCTTCGTCGCTTAAATAGACAGAGATTTAATCTACCCGGGGTTTCTCGAAAGCTCTCTGAACTTATCAAAAACTTTAAAAGGGAGAGGTTCGTTCTTTCTTTCAAAGAAAAAAAGATGGACTTAGCAAGAAAAGTGGCCGTGATGGGAATATTGAATCTTACACCGGATTCATTTTATAATGGAGGAAAATATGCTGCTGAGTCCCGGGCCTTGAAGAGGGCCGAAGAGATGCTCAAGGAGGGTGCTGATTTGATTGATATAGGGGGGGAGTCTACTCGCCCCGGAGCAAAAGAGGTGAGGGTAGAAGAGGAGATAAGAAGAGTTATTCCGGTTATAAGTAAAATAAGAGATCTTTTTGAAGTACCTCTCTCCATCGATACTTACAAGGCAAAGGTGGCAAAAGAGGCTTTAGAAGCAGGGGTAGACATGGTTAACGATATAAGTGGGTTAAGATTCGACCCTCAGTTAAAGGAGATAGTCGCCCGGTTCAGGGCAGGAGTAGTATTGATGCACATAAAGGGAACTCCCCGAGATATGCAGAACAGTCCCCAATACGGATCTTTAATGGGAGAGATAATCTCTTACCTTTCAGAGAGTATAAGGTTAGCCCAAACCACCGGGATAGATCTGGAGAAAATCGCGGTTGACCCGGGGATTGGTTTTGGCAAAACAGTTGAGCATAATCTTCAGATTTTAAACCATTTGGGGGAACTGAGGAGTTTAGGCAGGCCCATTTTAATTGGGGCATCTCGTAAATCCTTTATTGGAGCCATCTTAGGGCTGCCATTAGAGGAGCGGTTGGAGGGTAGCCTAGCAGCCGCAAGTTTAGCGGTGATGCAAGGGGCAAAGATTATAAGGACTCACGATGTAAAACCCACGCGCCGGGCAGTAGACCTAACTCAGGCTATTATCCAGAGCTAATTTACAGCGACGAAGGGGGCCTAGTCCCGAGATATTCTTGGCCTCTGTTTAGCTGAGAAGTACGAGCTAAGCCATGAACGTGTAGACCCGCCCGGTATCAAAGTGGCTTATCCAAGACAGCCTCGACGCGCTCTCCATTTTAACCGAAGATTCTGCAAGGATATAGTCAATGATTATTTTAGGGGTTGACCCGGGAACCGCCTGTACTGGATATGGATTAATCAACACCGGAAAAAAACTTGAGCTCATTGGGTGCGATTGCATAAACACCTCATCCGAGATGGAAATGGCTGATCGTCTAAAAATCATTTACCAGAAAATGAGTGAAATCATCGAGAGATATCATCCCCCAGAGGTAGCTATCGAAGAGGTTTACTTCAGTAAGAACACTAAAACCGCGCTATCCATAGGACAAGCACGGGGGGTAATTATGTTAGCCGCCTCTAATGAGGGAGCTAGAATTTTCAATTACACTCCTTTAGAGGTAAAGCAAACTATAGCTGGTTACGGTCGAGCAACCAAGCATCAGATTCAACATATGGTTAAGGATCTACTTCACCTGCCTTCTGTTCCGAGATCCAGTGATTCCGCTGATGCTCTTGCGGTGGCCCTTTGCCATTATTATTCCCAAAGATCAAGGCAATACTGACAAATTTTTTGGAGAGGATTTATGATACTCAGGTGCATCGAATGCGGAAAGGATTATCCGCCGGATAAGGTCAGATATAGGTGTGACTGTGGAGACTTGTTGGAGGTGGTTCATGATATAGAATCTCTTCGAAAGAAGGTTTCCCGCAGGCTCTTCGAGGAAAGATTGTCCACCAGAGAATTTCCTTACAATTCGGGTGTCTGGAGGTACAAGGAGCTAATATTAGATGTAGACAATAGCTTTATCGTTTCTCGACCCGAAGGAAATACTAATCTATACTCTGCCCCAAAAGTGAGCGAATGGGTCGGTGTCAATCGCCTGTGGCTAAAGCATGAAGGCGAAAATCCCACGGCGTCTTTTAAAGATAGAGGAATGACCACTGGAATTACAGTGGCAAACGCGATGGGCTTTAAAAAGGTGGCCTGTGCCTCTACCGGAAATACTTCTGCTTCCATGGCTGCTTATGCTGCCATGG
>JBHIEA010000168.1:0-4504 GCA_046760365.1 bacterium | reverse complement strand
ACGAATTTCCTGATTATGAGCCTGATAAAACAGTGGGCAAGAAAACATTGGTGGTCATTTTAGGAAAGAAAAGGGCTCTTAATTACTACTGTCTACTTTTGGAACTAACTTATGTCTGGCTTATTTTGGGAGTTCTGCTTAGGATTCTCCCGACCTTGGCTTTGATGACGCTTTTTACCCTGCCTCTCTCTTTTAAGGCGATCGCTATCGCCAGAAAACATTTTAATAAGATTCACGCCCTCATTCCTGCCAATGCTGCTACTGTTGTTTTACATTTAAGTGTGGGTTTGCTTCTAAGTAGTGCCTATCTTTTAGATACTATTCTCTAACCTACCCCGAGGTAATTTAATTCACTTGGTAATTGAAAAAGATAACCGTGGATGCATAAGCAGTCTCTCTAACAATTAAATTAGCCCTGATTGTCGCTTCTTTCCTGGCCTGAACACGAGGAGTGTCTAGTGTTAGTTCTGAGAGGTGATTTGTGATAGTAATCACGGACGCAAGACTGTTCAAGAAGAGCGATATTTCCTGGCACACTAACCCGCCAAGCTACTGTCTTACCAGCCGCTCCTGGTGGATTTGACAGAAAATTTTTTTTGTGTATTATCCTAATTAAGATAATGTACCTTAGTTAAGGTCCGATGGAGAGAAGGGGACCCAGTGAGAGATGCACCTGGCCAGTTGAGCGCGTCTGCGAAGGAAATTACAAGTTCAGACTATAATCTAGAATAACAGGCTAAGGCAATGCTGAAGGTTTACCAATTTATTTAAGGATGAGAGTTTCTCAAATCCTGTTTAGGATCTCGAGTTTTGTCATAGAAGAAGATTTTCATACTTGGCAATCTTCTCAATCTCCGTTGGAGTTACTATCGTAGGAAAAACTTGCGAAATTTTGGGGAACGCTTAGATTTTTTGGGGCCTCTTGCCACTTAAACATTTTTGAGTATAATATAGAATGTGTGGCAGCGGTCTCCGGTGTAGGGTGGTGGGAGATCGTTTGTAAATAGGGCGTGGATTAAATCGAGGTATTTTTTTGTCAGAATCTGTGACTGTTCTCACAAGAGCAGAACAAGATGAGTGACAAGAGAAAAATTGCTGAAGCAGCTATTGCCCGCTTGTCAACTTATAATCGAGCACTCGATGAACTGGACAGAGAGGGAGTGGAGATCATTTCTTCAGACGAACTGGGAGAAAGATCGGGTTACAGTGCCGCTCAGATTCGGAAGGATCTATCATGCTTTGGCGAGTTTGGCAAGGCGGGAAGAGGTTATTACGTCAAGGAGCTAAAAGAAGTCATTTCTCAAATTCTTGGGGTTGATCGGACGTGGAATGTGGCTTTGGTGGGGGCAGGAAATCTAGGTTCAGCGTTGCTTGCCTATCTGGGATTTAGAGAGCGTGGATTTAAGATCGTGGCCGTTTTTGATAATGACCTACGGAAGATTGGAAAGAGATGGGAAAATGTAGTTCTACAGGACATATCAGAGATGCCGGAGAAAATTAAGGAGCAAGACATACAAATCGGAATTATTGCAGTGCCAGCTGAAGTAGCACAACGGGTTGCTGATATGCTTGTCTTTAGCGGTATAAGAGCCATCTTGAACTTCGCTCCCACGAGGATTGTTGTTCCCGATCACGTGAGATTACGCACCGCTGACCTATCGAGGGAGCTAGAATGTCTCTCATACTTCTTGACTAGTGAAGCAGTGTTTGGGACTGAAGCTCTCGAGAAGAGGAGGGTTGGGAACGATGAGGAGGATGAGGTAACTGAAAGTGATCACTATCGCTAAGTCCGACGACCAGGAGAGGAGTAAACCTGGATTTGCTGAACTGGTACAACAAAAAAGTGGCAAGGAACTACACCAGTGTTATCATTGTTTGAAGTGTTCCGCTGGCTGTCCTATTAGCTTTGCCATGGACTGGACCCCTAATCAAATCATCAGGATGGTTCAACTTGAACTAAAGGAAAGAGTTCTCTCTAGTTCTACTATTTGGCTCTGTGCTTCCTGCGAGACCTGCACCACCAGATGTCCCAATGAAGTAGACTTACCAACCATAATGGATGCTCTAAAAGAGATGGCTGTTAGAAATGGCATCAGGAGTCAGCAGGCTGCTATCCAGACATTTCACCGAGTTTTTCTCAATTGCATCAGGGAATATGGACGTATTCACGAGGTATCTCTCCTGGCTTTCTACAAATTGTTGAGTCTGAATCCATTTGAAGACATGGGACTGGGAATGAAGATGTTTAATAAGGGTAAATTGAGTCTCTTACCTAACCGCATAGAAAATATTCACCAATTGGATGCGATTTTCAGGGCCTTTGCCGACATCAAAAGGAGTAAAACTTGAGGCTATCCTATTTCCCCGGTTGCTCACTTCACGGTACCGCCAAGGAATATAGTTTATCTACCTCAGCTGTATGCCAGCAATTGGGGCTTGAGCTGATTGAGATCCCGGACTGGAACTGTTGTGGGGCAAGTTCTGGCCACAGCACTAATTGGCTTCTTGCTCAGGCTCTGGCGGCCCGAGACCTGATCCTGGCAGAAAAGCAAGGACTAGATCTGGTTGTCTCCTGTGCCGCCTGTTTTAGCCGATTTAAAAAGGCCGATATTGCCCTAAAGGAGAACGCGGAACTGAACAACAAGATGGAGCAAATAATGGGGGTCCCTTATAAGGGCGGTTTCGAAATCAGGCACCTCCTTGATGTCATCTGTAATACTGTTGGTTTAGAGACCATCAGAAAAAAAGTTAGTAATCCCTTAGAAAACCTGAGGTTGGTTCCTTACTATGGATGTGTAATTGTCCGGCCCCATGAAGTTACTCAATTTGATGATGAGGAGCAACCTCAAGCCATGGATCATCTGATAGAAGCTATTGGGGCAGAGTGCCTCCCCTGGTCGGACAAGACAGAGTGTTGCGGGGCAAGTTTATCCTTAACCCGGGTCGATATCGTGAGAAAACTTGCCAGAGGCATCGTTGAGATGGCCAAAGAAGCGGGAGGCCAAGCCATAATTACCGCCTGTCCTCTCTGTCAAGCGAACCTAGATATGCGTTATGGTGAAGATGGCCTGCCGATCTTCTATTTTACAGAACTTTTGGGACTAGCCTTGGGAATAGAGGGGAAGAGTTGGCTTGAACGGCATATGACCGACCCTTTACCGTTACTCACTTCCCTTAATCTGGTGAAAGGAGAATGAATAATTTGCCTACTATGCAAAAAAGAAAAATAGGATCGGTGCTGGTCATTGGAGGAGGGATAGGAGGTGTTCAGGCTGCTCTTGATCTGGCTGAATCGGGATACAAGGTCTATCTTCTAGATCAGCGTCCTGCTATTGGGGGGACCATGGCCCAACTAGACAAGACTTTTCCTACTAACGATTGTTCTATGTGTATTCTGGCTCCCAAATTGGTAGATGCAGGAAGGCACCAAAACGTCGAGATCATTACTATGGCAGAGGTAGATAAGATTGAAGGTGAACCGGGCATGTTTAAGGTGCGAGTTAAGAAAAATCCTCGGTTCGTTGATGAATCCAAATGTACCGGTTGTGGCAGCTGCTGGAATAATTGCCCGGTGAGAAACATAGCTCAGTTGGAGGAGGAAGAAGTAGTCAAGCCTGAGTTGGAAGAGAAGGATTTGGAGAAGATTACTAAACTAATAGGGGACAACAAAAATGGAAGGGGAGCCCTAGTGCCCCTTCTGCAGGATATCAATACCCAATACGGGTATCTGCCCGAAAATATCCTAAAATATGTTTCCGCCGAATTACACATTCCCCTGAGCCAAGTATATAACATAGCCACCTTTTACAAGGCTTTGAGTCTGACACCGCGGGGGCGCTATGTAATCAGTGTCTGCCTGGGTACCGCCTGCCATGTAAGGGGCGGCCAGAGGATACTGGAGAGACTCGAACGAGATTTAGGGATTAAAGTTGGTCAAACAACCCCTGATTTGAATTTTACTTTGGAGGCCGTGCGCTGCCTGGGTTGTTGTGGATTGGCCCCGGTAGTTACTGTTGGGGATGATCTGTACGGGAAGATGAATCAGATCAAAATTCCCAGGATCATCAAAAAATATAAGGAATAGAGAATATGGTAAAACTAAAACCTGAAGATCTGGAACAAATCAGTGAAAAAATGAGAAAAATGGTGGTATTGCGGGAGGGAGCTGGTCGAGCTAGAGTCATCGTTCATATGGGAACCTGTGGTATTGCTGCCGGAGCCCGCAAGATAATGGCTGCCATTTTGGCTCTGATTGAAGAAAAGGACACCAAAGACGTAATTGTTACCGGTTCTGGTTGCGCTGGGCTTTGCAGCCGTGAACCTATGATGACGGTTGAATTGAAAGGAAAAGCCCCGGTCAAGTATGTTGATCTAACCGAGGAGAAGGTTCGGGAGATATTTGCCGAGCATGTAATGGGTGGTAATATTGTTACCAAGTATGCTCTGGCTATAGGAAGTGAACGAGTTTCATAGGAAGTCAAATGGCAGAATATAGAATGCATTG
>JBHIEA010000167.1:0-4505 GCA_046760365.1 bacterium | reverse complement strand
TGGTAACCATACGTAAAAGAAACGGAGAGAACTTGAAGGGGATAAGAGTGGATGAGTTTATTTCAGTGATTAAGAGTGAGATACGAAGCAAGCAGGCTACCGAATGCTAAAAGGTAGCTGAACCACTAAAGGTTCAACCACATCATTCAAAAGGGGAAGAATTAGAATAAAGACGAAGATTGCAGTAAACAACCAGATAAAGGCTAAGAGAGTAAGACTGGTCGACCAGGACGGCAAGCAGAAGGGAATTGTCTCGCGTGAAGAGGCCTTAAAAATAGCGCGAGAACAAGGATTGGACCTGGTAGAGGTAGCACCGGAAGCCAATCCTTCTGTTTGTAGAATTATGGATTACGGCAAGTTCAAATATCAACAGGAGAAACGAAGAAAGAAATCCAGGAAAAAACATTCTACTAATATATTAAAAGAGGTAAGACTAAGCTACAGGATAGGAGAGCACGATTTCGAAGTCAAGGTAAGGAGAATATGTAAGTTTTTGAAAGAGGGGCATAGAGTAAAAATTTCTCTTCGATTCAGAGGGAGAGAAATGATCTATAAGGATCGGGGAGAAATGATTCTCAAGCGGATAGCTCAGGAAGCGCAAGACTTTAGTAAGGTTGACTCTCCCCCTTCTGTCAGTGGTAGAAGCATAGAGCAGTATTTAATACCCAAGCCGACAAAGTGAGGTAAACTTCAAGAAAGAATGCCTAAAATTAAAAGCCATAGAGGGTCGATGAAGCGATTTAAAAAGACCAAAAAGGGAAAAATGAAAAGAAGTCAGGCCTTTGGCGGTCATTTGAAGGTAAAAAAATCCTCCAAGAAAAAAAGATACTTGAGAAAAAATGTAGTAATGGGTAAAGGGGACACCGGGAGGATCAAAAGATTGGTTTCGTAAACCTCCTTTATCCTATAGGAAAGAGGAATTTAATGACCAGAGTAAAAAGAGGCATAATTCATACTAAAAAGAGAAAGAGAATATTGAGATCTGCTAAAGGATATAGAGGAGGGAGGAGCAAACTTTACACTCTGGCAAGCGAGGCTCTAAAGAAAGCACTTTCTGCCAAATATAAGGGTAGAAAACTACGAAAGAGAGATTTCAGATCACTCTGGATTGCCAGGATTAATGCAGCCTCTCGCAAGGAAGGAATTCCTTACAGTCTTTTTATAAAAGGACTAAAGAAGGCCAATGTCAAATTAAATAGAAAAGTTCTTTCGGAGTTAGCTATTAGTGAACCTTCTGTGTTCTCAGAATTGATAAAGATCTCTAAGAAAGGACTAGAGGAGTAGAGTTGACCGGATGGTTAGGGTCCTTTTTGAGAGCGATAGGGATATTTGTTTCTCTAGTAGGACTGTCTATTGGAATCGGCTTTTTGACTCTTAGGATATTAGTTCCGTCGAAGACAATAGAAGTTCCTTCTGTTGCCGGCAAGGAGATAAAGGAAGCGGCAATTATCTTGAGTGAGCAGGGATTGGCTCTCAAGATAGTTGGTCAGGAGTATTCTCTTCAAGTTCCCGGAGGAGTTGTCATTTCTCAATTCCCTTCTCCCGGAACAAGAGTACATAAGAACAGGGATATTGAGATTGTCGTAAGTGAGGGAAAGAAGGTGCTATCTGCGCCTTCCTTGGTAGGCAAAAAAGTGAGGGAGGCAAAGATTCATCTATCTCAGAGGGGATTAAAGTTTGGAGATTTAAGTTACGCTTATGCTGAATTTCCCCAAGGAGTCATTGTAGCTCAGGATCCCCCTGCGCAGGCTAATATGAATCCACAGGAAAGCATAAGTGTACTGGTAAGTCTGGGCAAAAGGAATCGCCATTTTTATATGCCTAATTTTGTGGGAAAAAAGATGGAGGAGGTAAAAAATCTTCTTGAGAAGTTATCTTTAAAGATAGGCAAAATAAGAGAGTCTCCCTCCTCAAACGAAGAGGGAGTCATTCTCTCTCAATCTCCGCTTCCCGGATCCAGAATAGATTCAGAGACCCCAATTGATCTTTTAGTAAGTGTGATTTATCGCGAAAAGAAGCCTTCATTATCTCAAATCTCAAGGTGGGTATTGATTCCGGTTCGGATTCCCACGGGGTGGGTCAAAAGGTCAGTTAAAGCGGTGGTTATCGATACTCAGGGGAAAAAAGTCCTCGATTATGGACAGAAAAATCCAGGGGAAGAAGTATGGATTTGGGCTGTTGTGGTTGGAAAGGGAGAGATTCGTTGTTATTTGGATCGCGCATTAATAAGAGTTAACAGAGTTGAGTAGATCCAATAATAAGGAAAGGGGAGCGGATAGATGGTCAAGATAGCAGCTTCTATCCTTGCAGCTGACTTCAGTGAACTTTATCAGGCAGTCAGAAGAATAGAAAAGGCAGCCGATAGTCTTCACTTTGACGTGATGGATGGACATTTTGTCCCCAATATAACGTTCGGCCCTGATATAGTGAGATCATTGAGAAACAAGGTTGATCTGCCTTTTGATGTTCATTTGATGGTAGATAATCCCCAAGAATGGATTGTGCCATTTGCCAGAGCAGGCTGTGATTTAATTACCGTCCATGTTGAGACATCCCCTCATATAGACCGGTTAATTACCCTGATCCGAAAAGAAGGGGTAAGGGCCGGGGTTGCTCTAAATCCGTCCACCCCCCTGGGCCAGTTAGAGCACATTCTTTCCCGGCTGGATCTAGTTCTTCCCATGACAGTAAATCCCGGCTTTGGAGGTCAGGAATTTCTGGGCTGGGTTTTGCCAAAGGTGAGAACCCTGAGGGAAATTTCTAAGGAACGGAGAATTTGCCTGGAAATCGAGGTAGATGGAGGGATAAATCAGGCCACTGCTAAAGAAGCAGCCGCTTCAGGGGCTACTGTTTTGGTAGTAGGGACGAGCGTTTTCAATGCGAATGATCCAGAAGCGGCCATACTTGAATTAAAAAGTAGCTGTGGCTCATTGCTTTCAAAAAGAAGGGAGTAGTCCAGTGGCCACAAAGATTGGACTGAGAAGGATGGGGGCTAAAAAAGTTCCCTTTTACCGCATAGTAGTAGCGGATTCTCGCGCTTTATCCAGGGGAAGATTTATTGACCAATTGGGATGGTACGACCCTCTCCGGAAGAGAGTGCAGGTAGATAAAGAAAAAGTACTGGATTGGATAAGTAAAGGAGCAGAGCTCACGAATTCTGTGAAGAAGTTGTTGGTAAATTTTTCCATTGTTTCTCGCCATGAGATGTCTTAAAGAGAGTTGGAAGAGGAAAGGATGAATCTGAGCCAAACAAGGAGGTTGAGATGCGTGAGTTAGTGGAGTATATTGTCAAGCAGATAGTGGACGCCCCCGATGAGGTGAAAGTACAGGAAATAAAGGCAGAGAAAGTCATTCTTCTGGAGATCTCGGTGGCCAAAGAAGATATGGGTAAGGTTATTGGAAGAGGGGGTAGAGTGGCTAATGCTTTGCGCACAATCGTAGGAGCAGCTGCAGCTAAATTGCGAAAAAGGGTAATGGTGGAAATTTTGGAGGAATAAACATCTATAATGCGAGTGGATATTATCACTCTGTTTCCTTCTATGTTTGAGGGTCCTTTTGATGAGAGCATTATCAAAAGGGCTAAAGAAAGAGGGATTTTGGAAATTAATCTTCATAACTTACGTGAATTTACCCATGACAAGCATCGGACAGTGGATGATTTACCTTTTGGAGGGGGGGTAGGTATGGTTATGAAGCCGGAACCTCTTTTTGAAGCAGTAGAGAAAATCAAGACTCAGGCTGGTTGTGGTTGCCGTGTCCTCCTGATGTCTGCCCAGGGGATACCTTTTCGTCAAGAAAAAGCAAAAGAGTTTGCCAAGAGAGAAGCTCTGCTTTTAATTTGTGGGCATTACGAGGGTGTAGATGAGAGAGTGAGGAAGCATTTGGTAGACGAGGAAATATCATTAGGCGACTACGTGCTCACGGGGGGAGAACTAGCAGCTATGGTAGTTGTAGATGTGGTGGCTAGAATGCTTCCGGGAGTTTTAGGCTGCGAAGATTCGGCCAAGGAAGATTCCTTCTATCATGGTCTTTTGGATTACCCTCAATATACAAGACCAGCTAAATTTTGTGGCTGGAAAGTGCCGGAAGTGCTTCTATCCGGGAATCACTCCCAGATCAAACTATGGCGAAGAAAGAAAATGCTGGAGATGACCTTGAGGAAGCGTCCTGATCTATTAAAAAAAATCAAACTTAGTGAGGCTGATAAACAATTGATAAGAGAAATAAAAAAGAGATTGGCTGATGCAAACAAAACTGCAAAGAGTTGAAGAAAACCAGGTAAAAAAGGAGATTTCAGACTTTCGTTCTGGAGATACTGTAGCTATTCATCTCAGCATCCAGGAGGGAAAAAGAGAGAGAACACAAGTTTTTGAGGGAATGGTCTTAAGAAGAAGGGGAGGAGGTATGAGAGAAACCTTTACGGTAAGAAAGGTCTCCTTTGGCATAGGGGTAGAAAGAACATTTCCGTTGCATTTGCCCTTAATCAAGAAAATAGAGGTAACTAA
>JBHIEA010000166.1:0-4510 GCA_046760365.1 bacterium | reverse complement strand
ACTTGAACTGATAACTTTCCATATTCATAACTCTCCTCCTCTTTATGTGTAGTGTCAACATATACCAGTTTTTGGTTTTGTCAATTTGGATGGTTAAATAAGCTCTGTTTTGGGGGCTTTTTGACTAGCTTGGCAATCAGTGGAAGTGTGGTGTGGTTTTGGTTTTGATGGTGTAGATTTAGTGGAAAATTGCGACATCGCAAGTTAAAATAGAGCCGTAGAGGGGTAAATTTGAGGAGTTTGGAGGAGCAGAAAGAGGCTTGTTGGTATTTTGGGGAGGGGTTGACAAGGAGTTTTTTTTATAAGAAAGTTTAATGAGTTGTCGGGAGGTGAGAGATATGTGCAGAAAGATAAACAAAAAGGGGTGCGAACACCCAGAAAGACTAAAGACAAAGCCGGAAGAATGTACCCCAAAACAGGTAAGGGAATGTCACGGCGATATCCCTCTTGAGGATCATCCCTGTGTTTCGAAAAAATAGAAAGGTGTAAATGTTCTCCTAATCTAAGCCTTCTATGAGAAAGGAAATTCGGAGATTGGTTTTGAAAAATAAAAATGGGATAATAAAAATAAGGATTGGATTTTTGATTCTAACAATAGCAATTTTTTTAATTCCCAATGTGTCTTTGGCAAAGGAAACTATAAAGGGGAAACTTAGAACTTGTATCTTGGGAAAATTCGAGAAAGGAAAGATCAATTTACGCATAGAAGCCACAGAAGAGGAATTATCTCAAGGGATATTTAGAAGGATCCACTTAGAAGCTGAAGAACTTAACACCTTTGCTAAAGCAAAAGAGTTTTTCGCAAAAGATATGGGATTGTCAAAGGACATAATGAACGCAAGTCTACCAGGGCTCATTGTAGACGAAGCAGTGGCTGTAGTTACTCAAGGAAAGTTCGACCTCAAGGCGCTGATAGAAAAAGGCCAGTTTAAAACTTTGAGTTTAGAAAAAGTTGATTTCTATGTTGCTGTCTCAGAAAAAAATCTTACTGAATTTATTCGTAAACAAAATCCTCACCTTAAGAATCTTAAGATACAGCTAGGCAAGGATCGAGCGGAAGTTAGATTTAACTATATTATATTTCCCGTAGTAATGACTGGAAGATTTGTCTTAGAAGGCTCTAAAGTATATCTGAGGGAATTCAGACTATATCTGGTTGGAATACAGATGATAGTAATACAGCAGATGATGGCTGCCAGAGTAAATCCACTAGCTGATCTTAAACAATTTCCCTTTTCAGTAGAATTAGAGAAAATAGAAGTGACTCCCGGTTATCTGAAAATGTATACCAAGGGTATGAAAAAATTAGACTAGCGTCTTCCGACCCCAACATCCCCCAGCTGATAAGTTCATCGGAGATCTTAGAGATAAGTTCAAGATTTTTTGCCAACTCCCCGTTCGGACCAAAGGTGTACCAATAGACTCTGGATTCTAACCTATAGAGTTTGCCTTTTTGTGGACTAGAACTCATGTGAATCTCCTGGTTTGACATTCCTTGGCTCCCAATTTATAATCATGTCAGACGTGACATGAACCAATCTTGCAAGTTCTTTTATTTGTAATCCCAAACCCATTCGTTTCTTTCTTAGCTCTTGTCCGAAAGTTTCTGGATTTGTAGGATAGGTTGGATCAGCTAAGAGGTGTACGTTGACGAATTCAGAGATTGAACATGTAAATCTTGATTTTTCTAAGAAGTGGTTCCCATGGTTGCCTTTCTCCCTACCTGTCAACATAGAGGTAGAGATAGCTTGAGGGGGAAGCGGAGAGAAATGCAAAGGAGAATGAAGCAAGAGCCGATGTACATACCTGATCGGGTGATAGCCCAGCTAAAAACCAATTCGCACCTTACGGTGATGGACCGCCGGGTGATCGTCTATATAATGTGTGAGACCTATGGGTATTGGCGAGGGCCGCATTCAGGGGATACTGTCCCCTGGGCCTACATTGACGAGTTTGTGGAGGCTAAAGAGATGGGGTTGCAGCATCCGGCGATGGTTCTTGCTGCCTTGAGGAGATTATTAAGCATGAGGGTCGTGGAGCGGAATGAGGAAGGAGCTTACAGGATAAATGAACGGACTGAAGAATGGGAAGGAGGCCGGCTGCATGGCCCGACCTTTAAGGAGTGAGGAAAGAAAGGGGCCTGAATCGCAAGATATACAATATTTTTAGAACTCCAAGGAGACAAAACCAGGGGAGGAGCGAGAAGCTTCAACTAAGGCATTCCTGCCGCTAAGCTCCTTTGTCATCTTTGCCCAAGAATTATTCTAATGTCTGCTTCAAACTCTTTCCCCCTTTAAACTATGAAGTACTCGGGAGAGAGCGTTAATTATCTCGGACTGGTCTACTTGCCTCTTCCTGAACCTAATTCTTAGGGTAAAATCTTTTTCCGGGGCCCGGAATGTGTACTGGTAGTATTGAGGTCTTCCTCTTTTGGTTCTTGATTTTTTAAGGCGGGTTTTTGCCTCTCGGACCGTTAATTTTCCTTCTTTGATCTCTTTATAAAACGCCCGTACACTTTTTTCATCACTTTGTCCCACCAGCATTAATAACAAGGATTTAGGAGTAGCGTCAGATGTCCGAACACTCATCTTTATGTCTTCCGGCAGTTTCAGCAAGCTGAGCATTTCATTAACATAGGTTTTGGGAAGGCTTAAATCTTTCGCCGCATCTCTCTGAGAGTAGCCCGGGTTTTCCACTCTTCGATTCTCAATGAGGGTCTGGATGGCTTCTGCTTCTTCTAAAGGTGGGAGATCCTGCCGTTGAATGTTCTCGATTAACTGGTGAATGAGTCGAATGCGTCTGTCCACATTTTTAATGATACAGGGTAGCTCTGAAAGTCTGGCCAACTTAGCGGCCTTAAACCTTCTCTCCCCGTTAATAATCTTAAAATAGTCTCTCTCTTCCACATACTCTACCGTAATCGGCTGGAGAACCCCGTGTTCTTTAATCGATGCTGCTAGCTCGTTTAAATTTTTATCATCGCGTCTTTTTCTCGGCTGGATAGGATCAGGCTTTATTCGGTAAATATCAATCATCCGAGCACCAGAGAGTCGCTTGGTTCCATCCCTAATACCGCCCCGCCGCTTTTCAATCACTTCCTCGGTTTCGACAGGAAGAGAAGCAAAGGTATCGTGGGCACACTTTCTTAAAATAGACTCCTTCTTTCTACTCATACTTCAGGATCTCCTCGGTTAATCTCCGGTACGCTCCTGCCTGCGGCGATGTTGGTAGGTAGCTGGTAATTGGTTTCTTGAGGGTGGCTGTCTCCGCGTACCTAACACTATTTTTTAACTCCACTTGGAAAACCTTATTTTTGAAGCTTTCGCGGATAGTGTCGCGGTAAACTTCCTCGAGCTTTCTTCTCCCAACAAATCTATTGATAAGGTATCCCATGATCGTAAGATTAGGATTGGCTCGTTTTCTGATTTTGGCGATGGCACCTCTAAGGTACGCTGTGCCTTTTACCGCCCACTCCTGACACTCCAGGGGTATAATAACCTTGTCTGATGCCACCAGTCCAATCCTGGTTGCTAACCCTAAACTTGGGGGACAGTCAACGAGGATATAGTGGTAGGTATCTTTTATCTCTTCCAATTTGTCGGCTAAAAAGTATTGGGCGTCCGGCTCTCCCGCCAGTTGGAGGTCTATTTTGCTGAGGTCAATATTGGAGGGAATAATGTCTATGTTTTGAAAAGAAGTCTTTTGAACGGCTCTTGAGATGAGTATATCCTCATCCAAAAGGATATCGGCTACGGTAGTCTTGAGGTCGTAGATACTGTCCAAAAAGCAAGAGGAAAGATTACCCTGTTGATCCAAATCAACAAGAAGGATTCTTTTCCTTTTTTCCGCGAGGGCACCGGAAAGATTAAAGGTGATATTGGTCTTTCCGACTCCCCCTTTTTGGTTGGCAATGGCGATAACTTTAGGCATTTTCACTCTGCTCACGTCACTTTCTCCATAAAAGTCCTTTATCTCCCTCTATTCTTGGGGCCTAGCTTAAACTCTAACTGGGGGTTCTTGAGCTCTTCCATCGCTTTTTGATAGGCAATTTTATGCTTGTGTAGATTCTCCTTGTGTTTCTATGGTAAGCTCTAAATGGGAGGAAAACCTAAATCCCAGGTAATTGCATCGACCATTTTCTCTGCTATTTCTTTACATGCAGTCTCCACAGCCTCATCCTCGGTCTGAATTCCTCCCACCTCGGAAGAGCTATAGGCAAAAACCTCCTCTATTTTCCTTTCCTTTATGGTTTTCTTCTCTTTCTTGGAGACCAAAGATACCAGCAGCTCTATCCTTATCCTATTTTCTTCCAATGTAGGAGTCACCTCAGAGGGGGTATCTTTTAGATATGAGACAATTTCGCCACTTAGGACCACATCAGCTTCGTTGGGTCCTACCACATGAAGCCGGCCATCAGAAATAAATTCATTGATTATTGAATCGGTAAGTGTCTGTTCAAGTCCGTATTTGAAGGTCTGGTTAGAGAAGATAGGTATAGCAATCTTTGAGC
>JBHIEA010000165.1:0-4537 GCA_046760365.1 bacterium | reverse complement strand
CGACCATGCTCACCCCGATAGCAGCCATCATTGCC
This sequence comes from bacterium, assembly GCA_046760365.1. GTDB lineage: Bacteria > Aerophobota > Aerophobia > Aerophobales > AE-B3A > AE-B3B. The sequence goes on along the minus strand of JBHIEA010000165.1, from coordinate 4,502 downwards.
CAAAAGAGCGACCTTGCTTTCATCTTGGCGCTATCCACAAGCTTGAGCCCATCGGCAGCATGCACCATGACAAATGTTCTGATATCCGCCAACCAGACGAAACTATATGCCAGTCCGGTCAAACCCAAAGTTCCTATCGAGGAACTTCCCACACCTCGGATGACAAAGGCCTGAGGAATGAGCGAGGCCCTCAGGAACGCCACGCCCCCCTCGCAGACCATCCGCGTCAGCGCCAGAAGAATAACAAAACAGGCGAAGAGGAACATAGGCGCACCGTTCGCTCATTTTTTGGGGTCACTTCTTAATTACCACTATTCTTAGGTATGTAGATTATTAACAATAATTTATGATTAGATCCCTCTTTCTCCTTCCCTCTGATATCCTCTTCTGGGTGGCGGCCTATCCGTCCTCGGATGGGGACAACCCGATCTTGAGAGACACAGGGTTCTCTTGGCATAAAACTTGCTCTGGAGTGATAAGACATTGTTATTGAAGAGAATATTAATTAAGAATGGCTTTACAGAAATAAGCGAACGGTGCGTCTTCCTTCTTTCTTTACAAAATTGCTCACCTGCTCACTTAAGTTCACTATATATGCACTCTTCTTATAGAGAGATTTATTCTTTACCAACAGCTTGTAATCCCACTTCTCTGGCTCCTTGGATATAGAAGTGAGACTATCAAACATCTCTTTCCTATCTGCTTGCTGTCTTAAGTTTCTTCCAACTATCTCTAAGATACCTCGTCTTATCCTGCTTGGAATCTCCCTGGATATAGTTACTCCTTTATTCTCAAGAACTTTCCAGGCACGACCGGAATCTACATCACGACAGGAAGCAGAAAGGAGCGAAAGTATCTCCTCTCCCCATAACTGCAAGAGCATCTCGTTCTCTATTCCCTGCACTTTCTTTAGCAACTTTTTTATGGCTTCTTGCCCCTGTCGGATAGCTATTGGATAAGTCAAGGTAACTTTGTCTTCATTATTTCTCATCTTTATTCCCCAATACTTCTTTTACAGTTTTTACTACCTTCCTCGCCTTATGGCTTCTCATCCCATATAATTTGCCAGAAAAGCTTGTGATAATGGCTAGTAAATCTTGGGTTAATTCTTCTTCCAATGTCTGTTTATCATTATGATTTAGAACGTGTAGTGTAACACCACAATGTTCAAAGAACGATTCCAAATAACTGAACCCAAATCTGGTCAACCGGTCTTGATAAGTTACCGCTATATCACTTATCTTCCTTTCTTGAGCCAATTGAAAGAGCTTTCTCAATCCCCTACGTTTTTCACCCAAACCGCTCCCTACGTCTGTAATAATCTTAATCTCTGCGTAATCAGAGGATGAAAAATGTTCTTCTAAGCTCTCTATTTGTCTTTCCAGATCACCTTTCTTCTTTTGCTCATGAGAAGATACCCGACCATAGAGAACTAGTATTTTAGGACGTTCTATTCCTAACAATCTTTGAATCTCACTTTCAGGAATACGGCGACGCCCCCCTGCCGTTCTTATACATTGTATCTTTCCCCGCCTGTCCATCTCTTGTAAGGTTCTCAGAGAGATGCCCAAAATCTCACAAGCTTGCTTAGGAGTATAGTGTCTTTCCATTCCTTCTCACCTCAATCATAATATAATACGTTCCACTCCAAAAACAAGTCTTTTTACTACTTTTTACTACTTTTTTCTATGTTTTCTTATAACTGTTAGAAACCCTCATCCAAAGCAGCAACGCCCCAGCGTGCTTCGAAGGAATAATCCTCAGAGTTTAGCTTTTTTTCCTGTGTCATCGTAGGACTCCTTCATTTCACTCTTGACATAGCCTCCACAAAATGCTATATTAAGAGTGCCTTGCCTCCAGGACGATGAAAAAACCCATCGCCTTCCGGCAAGGTGGTGTGAGACTGCAGGCCCCGTTGCTCTTGGCAGCGGGGCCAGCGCTTTTTCCACCTGGTCCTAAGCCTCAATTAGCCTTTCTTGAAATACTCCTCGATAGCTCTCCTGACTATCTCAGACTCCTTTGTCCTCTCCTCAAACACCCTCACCCTGACCGCCACCTTCTGATCTCCTGATTAGAGCTTGACATTTCAGATATATTTTGTATATTATTTATGGGTCTTTCCCGCCTATGTTAATTTTCTCATAAGTAGACCATGACTTGGTACAATTTCCAATGATTCTCCAACCCCTTCTCAGCACGGAAGCCACATTTGGCGTGTTCGACTCGCTTGACAACCCGAATGGTGGTCTCCTGAAGAGAATTCCTCTGAACCCCACTGTGATGCAGATAAGAGATCATATGTTTGAAGTGCCTAGTGAGAAAGTCGATGCACTTGCCAAAGCAAGTGGCTACTTTATCCCAGCCCTTGAAAGTCAACTCCAGACGCGCCATATTGGCAAAGTAAGCCGACTTGGTATTGAAGATGTCCCGCACCTTGTCCTTGAACAACACAATCTTCTCCAAGATGGTACCCTGGTGTTCGGAGAGAAGCTCATCAACCACCTTCTTCTCCTCCTCTGTGAGATTCTCTCGATTCTTCAACAACTTGTAACGATTCTTCCAAAGCTTCTTGGCAAGATGATCATGAAGGACTTGATCCTCTACCTCCTGCGCCTTGAATTGCTTACGATAAGCAACCACTGCTTTATACAAGTGGCGAAAGATATTCTGAACCACATGGAAATAATCATACTGGATGATGGCATGGGGAAAGACACGAGCAATGGCCCCTGGATAGGCTTTCCAAAAGTCCAAATAAAACCCCCGAATCCGAAGCCCAAGCATACGGAAATAGCGGAAAATAGCAGCAAACTTCCTCTCTGTGCGCTTCTTCATCTTCCGCACCAGAAGGATACGATCATGCTCATCCCGGAAGACAACAGACCACTTTCCACTGGACTTGTATTCGTCCACGTGGAGCTCCGTGCTGGGCTTTTTCCTCTGCATCCTTCGGATGATCTCCCCCTGTTTGGGAAGCTTCTCAGCTTCTCGCTCCTTCCAGCGATCAAGAGCCGACTGAGAGGTCTGCACTCGATGATTCTGAAGCAGCAACTCCTGCACAACCTCCAGGGGAAGATTCTGAACAACCAGCATCCCCATTGCTGTGGAGAGAAGCTTTTGGGAAACCTTCAGCTTGCTATCTATTCCCACCACCCCTATGGTAAAGCTACTGTTGTGTTTGTAGTGATTTACGTAATAGCAGGTGAACTGGGTCACCTCGTATTCAACTTTCAACCAAGGCAGTCCCAACTCCTGGACTCGGAAGCTGTGCCGTCGAAGAGAGGTGGGTCGGATCGGCTCCTCCCTGTCTGGCACTTCATACCATTCCTTGAGTTCAGGCTCCACACAGATGACCAACACGGAACCCTCATAGTGGAACCCTGTGACCTTATTTGCCTTGGTAACTTCCGTCTCTATGGGCGGAACGATAATCTCACTCATAAGGACAGCCCTCCTAAAAAGGTGAAATCAAAGCAACGACTAAACATTCAAACATTACAAAAATTACACGATACACTCCCAAAATGCAACCAAAATCTCAAACAAAAACCCTTACATTAACACAAGCGGGAAAGCCCCAGCTTTTCTTCCCCATACTTTAAGCTTAAAATCCAGCAGAATCAAAACAAGCAGGGAAATGTTGTCTGAAAAGGCAAGAGCTGTGGACAGAAAAAAGTCCTCTTTGGTAGCCCAGAATTCCTGTGTTAAGTCCAGAGACGACGAAAGCGGTTTGATGTTATTGCCTTGCGGATGGGCTTGAGTGGGTTTAAGGAACAGAAAGGAGAAGATTCTTCAACTAAAAAGCCACTCTCGATTCTTCAAGAGCGGCTTGGTTGATTTTATTCGACTTCCAACTAACGGGGTTTACCTAATTTTCTAAATAGTCATAAGGCTCATCCACCAGGTGATACCTCGGCTCGCTCTGACCCCCATAGTTCCGCTGAAGATAAGAGCTCTTTAGGGGGAAACGTTCAAAATCGCTAAGCGGTGTCAAAGTAGGCCCACCGTCTTCCCATCGGTATACTGGAATGCTCATGGGGTTAAGCACATCAGACAGCCCCCGCTCCCTGGCAATGTGGAAGAGCCCAAAGTCCCCAGGTTCATGTCCACCAAGCCAATGGCCAATAATGTCCACTCTGAACTTGTCCTTGCCGAAGATGAGCAGATTGGTCATATAATCCTGGGCTATGGCACCGGGACCTTTATTGAAGGAGTCTTCACTCCGAGCGTATATGCCCTCTACAATACAAAAGCCCGTCTCCGTGACCGAAAGGGAGTCACAAGTTCTCTGGGCCCAGGTCTCCATCCAGAAACCACCACTAGGCTCTGGTCTATCCCATCGAGGAATTCCAGCCTCCAAGTGCTGTCTGTACAGATGATTGAGGTGTTCCTCAAAATCGGGCTGAAAATCCTTAAGCACATAACTGGGATAGCTCTTTATCTGGCTTACTGTTCCACAGAAGTTGACATAGGTCTGGGCTGTCATTCCCTGCTCATTCTTG
>JBHIEA010000164.1:0-4537 GCA_046760365.1 bacterium | reverse complement strand
GTCTTGAGTCCGAAGAGACGAGGTTTACCCAAAAGTAAAGCCCTCTGGTGAGTGGAAACCTCGAGAGCTTTAACTATTGCTCCAGCAGCAGGAACAGTCCCTTCTTCGGTGGGGTAAGTTACGTCCTTATTGGTAGCTACAAATTTAGCTCCATTCAAGATAGCCTCGTAGGCGAGCTTGAGTTTTTCAAAGTTAAGTTTCCTGTCCATTCCAACTACTACATAATCGGCATCCTTTGAGGTTGAGGTAAGTTTAATTGCCGCCTGGTTCAGTTCTTGGAAAAGTCCTTCCTCTCCAAAGACCAGCACCTTGCCGTTTTTTCTCTTAGTTTTGCGGCTAAGATAGATGGCAGCTAGATAGGAGGATGGAAAAAGATCTTCTAGATTCACCTCGATCCCCATTTGGCTAAGTTTTTTTTGAAAACCGGATCTACTAAGGGTGGAATTATTGGTGAGAAAAGAGATTTCATCTTTCCTTTTTCGGAGTTTGGATAGGGTCTCTTTTACCCCGGGAAGGAGCCTTTTCCCCCGGTAGACCACCCCATCCAAATCAAAAATATAAAGACTCACTGACTCCCCCGATTCAGAATACTGTCCAGGCCTCCTGAAAGTAGACTTAGGGCTTTCAACTTACCTTTTTTAGCTCTTCCTTGGTTAGCGGACTTCTTATCCCTTCCTTAGTCTCCACTACCACGGTTCCTTTTAGTACGTCCTGGGCTATCACCTTCACCTCTTCTCCTTGCCAGCGGACAGTCTCTCCTACCTGGGGCAGGTCCTTCTTGAAAACAGAGTAGGTAGGATATTCGAAATTAAGACAGCAGCGAAGCCTTCCACATATTCCCGATATTTTGGAGGAGGTCAAAGGAAGGTTCTGTAGGCGTGCAGCCTCCAGGCTTACCGAATCGAGCTTTTCCTTATGTTTACCTAAGAACAAGGCACAACAAACAGGTCTGCCACAAATCCCACAACCTCCCAAGACTTGGGGCTCGTCTCTTACCCCAATCTGTTGCATCTGTATCCTTACTTTAAAAATAGCAGCCAAATCCTTGACCAAGGCCCGAAAATCTACCCTCTCTTTGGCTGTGTAGTAAAAGGTAATTCGGTTGGTCTCTAAAGGGTATTTAGTGGCTATTAGTTTCATAGGAAGCTTATGAGAAGAGATTCTCTCTAAAGCTATTCGGTACGATTTTTTCTCAGTCTGTTGCCGATGTTCAAATTCTTCCCTATCCTTAGGGGTTGCTTTTCTTATCTTTTCTCCGCCTAGAAAGGAAGTTTTTCCAGGGTCTGGACAGACAAGTTTTACCCTCCCGAGCCCCATTCCTTCCCTTAACTGGTAAAGACACCAATCTCCGGGCTTCAGATCCGTCTTTTTGGATATTACGTGTACCATTCCTCCCGTAGGATAAATTTCTATCTCTACCAGAGCCATTTTATTGCTCCTCTTACTATCATCATTTTACCTGGAGTTCAGTGAAGTCAGCTATGGAGAGAAAAGTTTTTCCTATTTTGTTCAAGAGAGAAAGACGATTTAATCTTAAGTTTTTGTTTTCGCTCATTACTAAAACTCCCTCGAAGAAGTCATGAATTAAGTGCGTCAAAGTGGAAAGGATTTGGTAGGCTTGGAGATAATTTTGTCCGTGTAACGATTTTTCAACCTGGGGTTCGATCCTTTTCCAACCATGATAAAGATTTCTTTCCTCTTTTTCCTCCAAAAGTTCTTCCCTTACCTGGTCAGGAATCCTGAGCCGCCACTGTTCGGCTTGCTTTAAGATGTTAACCAACCTCACGATGGCTATTACCTCTTCTTTGAATTCAGGTCTGGTGGAAGCTCTGCGAAGAGCATCCCCTCTTTTAACCACATCAACAACGCGGTCGAAACCGGCCTTTAAGACAGCTTTAACCTGCTCTGTTTTAACTTCTCTCTCTTTAAGAATGCCGACAATTCTTGCCCGGAGGAACTCTTTAACTTTGCGAACAATTCCGGTGGTTTTTGTTTTGTAAAGCTTTAAAGACTCTCTGATCAGGTAGTCCAAGCTGATTCCCCATTCCTTATCCAGAATTATCTCAACTATTCCCTGCGCCTCTTTTCGCAAACCCCAGGGGTCCCCTGCTCCGGAGGGAATAAATCCGGCCCAGAAGGAACCTACCAGAGTGTCAACCTTGTCGGTCAAGGCAAGGATTGCTCCGAGGTCGGTGCGAGGAAGTCCATCTCCACTAAAGCGGGGCATTCTGTGTTCCAGAATGGCCCGGGCCACCTCTGGATTTTTCCCAGAGCGAACCACATATTCCTGCCCCATTACTCCGTGCAGAGAGGGAAATTCCTTGACCATCTGGGTAACTAAATCCGCCTTACAAAGATAGGCTGCTTCCTTTACCTTTTTCTTAATCTCTTCACTCTCTCCCAGGTGAGAGGCGATTCTACCAGCAAGCTTTACCAGCCTCATTGTTTTTTCATAATAACTACCCAGTTTTTCCTGGGCAATCATCTCTTTAAGCTCTGATACTCTTTTGTCTAAAGGAATCTTCTTATCCTCCTCCAAGAAAAACATGGCATCGGCCAAGCGTGCGTTAAGTACTCTTCGATTACCCTCCACCACCTCTTCCAAGTGATCTTCGTCACCTTCTCTTACTCCCACAAAATAGGCGAAGCTTTTCTTCCCATCCCCTACTGAGAAATGCTTTTGGTAATCTCTCAAACAAGCTTTCAGGACAGGCTGAGGAAGAAGAAGAAATCTTTGATCAAACTCTCCTATAAATAAAGTAGGATACTCAACCAGATAGACAAGCTCCTGCAAAAGATCCTCATCCTCATAAATTTTTGCCCGAGGATATTTTTTTCTTAAGCTCGAGGTTATTTTTCCTATCTGTCTGAGGATCATCTTTTTGCGTTCCTCGGGGTCCACTATGACGTAATTTTTTTTCAAAAGAGGACCATATTCCTGAGCGGTCGGCACCGAGAAATAAGAAGGTGAGAGGAAACGATGCCCTCTGGTCTTTCTATCCGAGGAAATTCCGGCTATTTCGAATCTTATTAATTTTTCTCCAAACAAGGCTAAAATAGATCTGATAGGCCGTCCAAATGAAAAATCTTCTCTTTCCCATCTCATAGATTTAGGAAAATGGATAGATTTGATGAGCCGCGCAAAAAGGGAGGGAAGAAGCTTCTCTGTAGGTTGACTAGTTTTCTTTCTTTTTATGTAAACATAGCTTCCTTTCTCTAGTTTTTCTATCCCTAGATCTTCTTTTCTTACTCCTTTGGCTCTTAGGTAAGCTCTGCCTTTGGGGGTAAGCCTTCCAGCCTCATCAAAAACCATGGTTTGCGGAGGACCCATTTCCTTGTCAAAGCTCTCTCTCTGGCGGGTGGATAGGCCTACCGCCTGAAAGACCAGCCGTTGAGAGCTGCCGAAAGTATCGATGGTTTCATGATCCAAATAGGCGGAGGCAAAAAGCTCCTCTCCTTTTTCCTTGAGCTGTGAGAGAGCCTCATCAACAAAAGATCCTGGCAGATCCTCTACCCCTATCTCTAATAATGCCGTCTTTGGCATCTCTTGTTTTCCTTGGGAATTCTGGGTCATTTTCACTCTATCAACCTGGTTCGTAAATCTCCTTAAAACCAAAAACATAGTCCTCTATGCCCCAAGTCCTAAGTCAAAACCGAGAAAACAAGTCCGAAGTCAGAAAACTATAAGAAGACAAGTCAGAAATAATCCCGCCTAAATTAAACTTTCTGAAAAGGCATCACTTCTAGTTGGGGATGCTTGTCGCGAGCAGAATTAACGATTTCCTCAAGTCGTCTAGCAACCTGGGCATCAATCCATTCCTCTCCACACTGACTACACACTTTAGCAGGTACATCCCTTACTACAACCACACCAAAGCCCAAATCCACACTGTAAGTAGTATGTCCTTCCTTCTTATCCCCTCCGCATAACGGACATTTCTCCATTTTTACTCTTATCAAATCGGATTCTTAAATTGCCCTAGCTGTCAGAAATTGGCGGACCCGATTTCTGAAGATAAAGACTAGCGCATCTATTAGCCAGGCGACGCACTCTTTTGATGTGTCTTTCCCTTTCGGCAACTCCCAGGGCCCCTCGGGCATCTAGTAGATTAAAGGTATGGGAGCACTTGAGGACGTAATCATAGGCTGGCAGGAAAAGTCCCTTTTCAAGAAGCCTTTTTGCTTCAGCCTCATAGATCCCGAAAAGCTTAAATTGAGTGGATGCCTCAACCTCCTCAAAATTGTAGTGGGAAAATTCCACTTCACTTTCATATTGAAGATCTTTATACTTAATGTAAGAATTCCACTGGAGCTCGAACACATTTTCTACTCTTTGAAGGCACATTCCTATTCGCTCAAGACCATAGGTGAGCTCAACTGAGATCGGTTTTAGATCAAATCCCCCCACCTGCTGAAAATAGGTAAACTGGGTAATTTCCATACCATCTAATCTCACTTCCCATCCCAGGCCCCATGCTCCCAGAGTGGGAGATTCCCAATCGTCCTCAATGAATTTAATATCATGATGAAGAGGCTG
>JBHIEA010000163.1:0-4577 GCA_046760365.1 bacterium | reverse complement strand
AAGAAGAAAGGGCTTAAAGGGCTTACCGGTAGACTCAATATACGCAGCGGTTTTATGAACTATTTTTCCCAGATAAAGATAATAAGGGGTAAAGTCCGGTGGGGCAAAGAGAACGTGTGAGTAGTAGTATCTTCTGGGGCATTTTTCAAAGTTAAAGATTCTCTCATGACTTAGGTAGTAATGAGGCTTGATAGTATGAGTGTTCAACGAAACACCTACACTTAGCTACTAAATCTTCCTAGTTTGATGATAGCATAGGGAATGTTAGCTATTGACTAAGAGAAAAGACCCAGCTGCTCGGGACCTTCTTTCTTTTCCTCTGGCGCTGGTTCCTCGACCTGGTCAACCAGCCCTAAAAGACTCTTGATCCTGCGGGCATTCTTGGCTGCTGAGCCGGCGTGGCAGTTATTGAAAAAGCAGTAGGTCTTTTCTGAGGCTTTGTCGGCTGACTTTATGATGGGGACAAATGTTTTCAGTTCCTGGTCGCTGTAAAGGTAGTTGTACCGCTCCGAAGTCGGAACGTTAAACCAATTGGTATTGCGGCCGTGAAATCGAAAATAAGCTATGGATGAGGTAATTCTGGGAACAAAAGGTACCAGTTTGGGAAGCGGAGGCTCATCCACACAGCAGTAACCCAGATCATTCTCTTCCAAGAATTCAAAAGTCCAGTCTTTAATCCAGGCCTTGTTCCTAAATTCGATGACCAAAGGAATATCAGGCAGGCGCTCTTTGCACGCAAGAATATAATCTCGGTTTTCCTCTTTGGGATAAAATGCTGTCGGAAACTGCAGCAGCACGCATCCTAATCTTTTTTCTTCCACCAGAGGAGCAATTCCTTCCCGGTAGATTTCAAAAGCCTCGGCATTGTCTTTTATGTGCCAGTCCTCATCAAAAATCTCATGGGTCATCTCTTTATAGGCTTTGATAGTGAAATCAAAATCCTGGGGTACTTTTCTGGTTATAGCACTTAGAGTTCGAGCACTGGGTTGTCGATAATAGGTGTAATTTATCTCTACTGCATTGAACTTGAGCTCGTAGGCATAGTAGGTAAGCATATCCCGATTAGCTATATCTAGGGGGTAGATGGTTCCTTTCCAGTCCGGAAATGAATAGCCACTGGTTCCAAGCCTTAGCACTGAGCTTCTCCTTTCGCAAGATCTATTGATGCTGATGTTTTAGCTTTTTCTTCTCTACTATGATAACGGCGGCTAAGATTATGTCAAGACAAGCTCCCAGTTCAGCAAATGCATATTGGACCTAATGTTTTTGATTCTGAAGACAAAATCTTGAATTTTTGTTGGGGGCTTGACACTTCATTAATTTGTATTATAATAAGGTAGACAAATGTCTACTAAGAAGGTGAGGATGAAAAGTTTTCTTACTGAGCGGCAGAGAAAGGTTTTGGAGTTTTTGAAGGAGTGTATATCCGAGAGGGGATATCCTCCCACCCTGAGGGAAGTTGCGCAGAGTCTCGGAGTAAAATGGACTAAGGGAATAGAAAGGCACCTTCAGGCTTTAGAGAAGAAAGGGTATATTAAAAGATCTTCAGGCGCAAGGAGTATTGAGATCCTGGGGTTTTCTCGAGGACGCTCTATTCCTGTAGTAGGCACGATAGCCGGAGGAAGACCAATTTTAGCCGAAGAAAACATTGAGAAAACCTTAACCTTGGATGAGGATCTGGCTGCCGGAGAAGGAGCTTTTTTTCTAAAAGTTGAAGGAGAGAGTATGAGCCAGGCCGGAATCCTGGATGGTGATTATGTGTTGGTAAGGCCTCAGCCTATTGCGGAAAAGGGAGAGATTGTGGCAGCTTTAATTGGTGATGAGGCCACAGTAAAATACTTTTTTCCAGAAAAAGACAAAGTCGTGTTAAGGCCGGCTAATCCTGATTTTGAGAGTTTGGTTTTGAGGGAGGATGATGAGTTTAAAATCTTAGGCAAGGTTACGGTGGTGCTAAGAGTTGTACGGGGGAAACCTCATGTTTCGATGAGTTCCAAAAATAAAGTAAGGCTGAGGTAAAAGATTGAGTTTTTGCCATCTTCATGTCCATTCTAATTTTACCTTTGGCGAGGGAACCTCTAGGGTTGATGATCTCATTTTAAAGGCTAGAAAAATGGGGATGAGAGAGCTTGCTATCACCGACAAAGATGGCCTCTACGGAGCGGTGAGATTCTATGAAAAAGCGACAAAGGTGGGCATTAAACCCATCATCGGAACCGAGCTAAGGCTAGAGTCGGGTTATCCTCTCATCCTTCTAGCCAAAAGCAAAAGGGGTTACTCTAACCTTTGCCATCTCGTAAGTGAGATGCACCTATCTTCTGAGGATGAGCCCCGGTTAAAAATCGAGATCCTGGCAAAGTATTCAGAGGATCTTTTCGCTCTCTCTGGGCCTAAAGGAGAGCTAGGAGCCTCTATCCTTCTAGGCAGGTCTGATTTGGCTAAGAAAAAAGTACACGGTTTTTTAGAGATATTTGGAAAAGATCATTTTTTGATCGAACTTCAAAATCATTTGCTTCCCCAAGAGAGAATCTTAAATGAGGCTCTATTTAACCTTGCCTGTGAGTTGGGTCTTTTAGTAGTGGCCACCAATGATGTATATTACCTAAATCAAAAAGATTATGAATTACACCAGGTTTTGGTAAGGGCTAGCCAGATCGTACATCACCGAAGTATCAGGCCCACCCCTAATGAGGAATATCACCTGAAGACCCCTTTGCAGATGGCTCGCCTATTTGGTAGATTCCCCGCAGCCATAGCTAATACCTCTCTGGTAGCCGAGGAATGCAGTCTAAAACTAGATCTGGGAAGAGCTATCTCTCCGTGTTTTACTCTGCCCAAGGGCAAAAAGGCCCATGAATACCTGTTAAAAAAGTGTTTTGAGAATCTGCCCAAAAGATTCCATTCTCCCAATAAAAAGGTCATCTTGAGCTTAACCAGAGAGCTGGAAATAATAAGAAAAAAAGGCTTTTCCTCCTATTTTCTTTTGGTAGCGGACATCGTCTCTTTTGCCAAAAGAAGCCGAATAAGATGCTCGGTGAGAGGCTCGGCCTCGGCAAGTCTGGTGGCCTATCTTTTAGGCATCTCCCAGGTTGATCCTATAAAACACGGTCTTCTTTTTGAAAGGTTCTTAAATCCGGAAAGGCTTGATCTACCTGACATTGACCTTGACTTTGACTCTCGAAGAAGGGATGAGGTGACCGAGTATGTTCTGAAAAAATATTCCCCTAAGGCAGCTCTGGTAGCCACGGTTTCTACCTTTAGAGCCCGAGGAGCCTTAAGGGAGATAGCGAGAGCCTTTGGAATAAGCTATGGAAAAATAGAAAGTCTAACCCACGCCCTGCCTTATCTTTCAGCTGACAAGATCCGTTCCGCAATTGAGATTTTCCCTGAGCATAAAGAAAGTGAACTGAGACAAAAATCCTATGAGAATCTTATAGATGTCTCGGAAAGAGTAGATGGATTTCCTCGGTATCTATCCAGCCATCTGGGAGGAGTGGTTATCTCCCAGGGTCCTCTCCAAGATCTGGTACCCCTTCAAAAATCAGCCAAGGGATTCCCCCTGGCTCAGTACGATAAGGATGATCTGGAAAAACTGGGTCTCATTAAGACCGATCTTCTTTCCTTGAGAATGCTGGGAGCCATCAGCGAGGCAGTGGAGCACCTAAAGATGCGAGGGATTAATCTCGACCTAGAAAGGATTCCTCTTGATGATGAGAAGGTCTATGAGTTCCTCCGATCCACCAAAACCGTGGGATGTTTTCAGTTGGAGAGCCCGGGGATGAGACAGCTTTTGGGAAGGCTTCAACCGAGAACTTTTAGTGATATTGTGGCTAACATCTCTTTATTTCGCCCGGGACCCATGCACGCTGACATGATTACTCCTTTCCTACAACGAAGACATGGTAGAGAAAAGGCGAGTTTTCCTCATCCAGCTTTGGAGCCAATCTTAAAAGAGACCTATGGAGTCATTATCTTCCATGAACAAATCCTAAGGATAGCTCAAGAATTGGCTTCCTTTTCTTTGGGCCAGGCAGATCTTCTCCGAAGGTCAATGACTGAAAAAATCAGCCCTGAAGATGAGGAAAGATTAAGAGCTGAGTTTATCTTAGGCTGCAAAAGAAAAGGGGTGGAAAAGAAAATAGCGGAAAAGGTATTTGAAAAGCTTGCCTCTTTTGGGGCTTTCGGATTTTGTAAGGCTCATGCAGTGAGCTTTGCCAAAATTGCGTATCAGTCTGCCTACCTTAAGGTTTATTATCCAAAGGAGTTTTTCTTGGGGCTTCTTAATAATGAGCCTGGCCTTTATCCCCCGAGGGTGATCTTAAATGAAGCCAAAAGATTGGGTATTAAAGTTCTTGCCCCCGATATAAATAGAAGTGAGGGAAAATTCTCTTTAGAGGACGGTGCCCTCAGGGTTGGCCTTTCTCGGCTTAAGGAAATGGGACCCTCCTCCCTCGAAGAGATCTTAAGAGAGAGAAGAAAAAGAAAGTTTGAAAGTTTAGAAGACTTTTGTCTTCGGGTTCGGGTTGAAAGAAATCTTTTAGAAAATCTTATCCTTTCGGGCTGCTTTAACTCTCTTAATG
>JBHIEA010000162.1:0-4617 GCA_046760365.1 bacterium | reverse complement strand
GGCAGAAAGGTTTGTAAAAAAGGGCTGATGATGAAAAAGAGGTACCAATAAAAACGGAAAGGAGGTAGAAAAAGATGAAGAAGCTATGGATCCCCATAGTGGCCGGGGTTCTGGGTTTAGGATTGGGAGTAACGCTCCTCTCGCTAAAACCTTTGAGTGCCCATGGAGGCGGAAGTGGAGGTGGAATGGGAATGATGGGGCCCGGGATGTTGGGCTGGGGTCCCTGGAGAGATTGGAGTCAGCAAGGCCCAAGATCTAGTGACTATCCTAACTGGCAGAGTATGCATGAGGAGTGCGAGGAGATGATGGAGCGCTACGGTTATCCCAGGTACTATAGCCCTCCTGAGGGTCGAGAGCAGGAAACTGGAAAAGCTCTCACCCAGAAGAACGCTGTCTCTATTGTTCAAAATTACCTTAACCGAGTCGGAAATCCCAACCTTAAAATAGGAAAGGTGGAAAAGAAGGAAGATGGGAATTACCTGGTGGAGATATTGACTAAGGAGGAATCCTTGGTGGATAAAATCGTGGTAGACAGGAAAACTGGGCGGTTTACCTCTATCTACTGGAAGGATCTAGATTAGATTCGAGAAAAGGCCGGCAGATGTGAGACTCTGCCGGCCCAACCAACCTTTTAGCACCTTTCCTCACTAATACCTTCACTTCAATAAATTAGTTTTGTTAAGTTACCCGAAATTTTCGTCTTTTCATGGCCAAGATCAGGTATTCAAATCATAAAAGGTTTATCCTTAGATCTGGATTGAACAAGTGTACAAAGGAACCCTCTGGACTGTAAAACATGCCTATGGATTTTAGCTTAACCCCTTCTTTGTGAGCTTCTACCAACGATTCATAAAGTTCTGGATCTGCAGACTTGTTTGGTCTAAACGCCTCTACCATAGGCAATGCGGAGCTGCCTTTTGGATGAGTTTTGCTATCAACAACATATTTTGTAACTCCCAGCCCTTGGGATTTGAAAACTCCTTTTTCATTACATAGGAAGACCAGGAATCGATCTTTTCCTCAGCCTCTAAAAGCGTCTTTTCATCCCTTTCAATAGCTACACACCTTGACATCAAGCTCTTTAAAGAAGCCTTAAGGTCTTCTGTATCCAGCTCTTTTGAATTACCATAATCTAAGATGCTTTTAATCTCAGGGATAGCTTTAATCTTTTCTCCATCCTTTATACTCTTGCCTGCAGAGTATCCTCCCCTGCATCCAAAGACCAGACCTTCAAGAAGGGAATTGTATGTACTCTTCAATATTGCCCCTTTACCCCTATTTTCTTTAACTTTCTCTGCCAAATCTCAATTACTCTCTCTGCTTTCTTAGAGTCCTCTACCCTTTTATCAATTTTTCTTCAATGAATTTAGTGGAATACTCTCCTTTTTGAAAGTCACCATTATTCAATACCTTCAAATGAAAAGGGATAGTTGTTTTAATCCCTTCAATAATAAATTCCTCCAACGCTCTCTTCATACGCGCAATAGCAGATTTTCTCTCTTCTGCGTGAACGATTAATTTAGCGATTAATGAATCATAATAAGGTGGAATGGTATAGCCTTCATAGAGATGGGAATCCACACGCACCCCTAGCCCTCCTGGAGGATAGTATCCGGTAACTTCACCTGCCGAAGGCCTGAAATCATTATCGGGATCTTCGGCATTTATCCTGCATTCTATAGAGTGGCTCCTGCAGGTGATATCCTTTTGTTGATAAGGCAACTTTTCGCCCGCGGCAATACGAATCTGCTCTTTAAGTAAATCTAGGCCTGTAATCATCTCAGTAATGGGATGCTCCACCTGAATTCTCGTATTCATCTCCATGAAATAGAAGCTACCCTCCCTGTCCAGAATAAATTCAACTGTGCCAGCACTAAAATAACCCACTGCTTTTGCCGCTCTTATTGCTGCCTCACCCATCCTTTCTCTTAATCTGTTATTTATGGCAGGCGAAGGTGTTTCTTCGATAAGTTTTTGATGCCGCCTTTGAATAGAACATTCCCTTTCTCTTAGGTGGATAGTGTTACCAAATTTATCGGCTAAGACCTGAATCTCAATATGTCTTGCCCCATCAATATATTTTTCAATATAAACCTCGTTATTACCAAAAGCAGCTTGGGCTTCGCTTTGAGCCATATGAAAACCTGAAATCAAGCTCTCTCTACTATGGGCAACCCTCATTCCCTTACCGCCTCCTCCGGCAGAGGCTTTAATCATTACTGGATAACCTATTTTTTCCACTATCTTGATTGCTTCTTTTTCATCCTTAATTACGCCCTCACTTCCTGGCACCACAGGCACTTTTGCCTTTCTCATTGTTTCTCTGGCCACAGATTTATCTCCCATCTTGGTTATTGCCTCAGGTGGAGGTCCAATAAAAGTTATCTTGGAGGACTCACATATTTCTGCAAAATGGGCATTCTCAGATAGAAAGCCGTAACCAGGATGGATTGCCTCAACATCAGCAACTTCAGCCGCACTGATAATCGCTGGAATATTCAGGTAACTCTCCGTGCTTTGTGCCTTACCAATACAGACAGCCTCATCTGCGAACTTAACATGCAGAGAACCCCTATCAGCCACTGAGCAAACTGCTGCTGTTCTTATGCCCATTTCTTTACAGGCTCTAATTATTCTTAAAGCAATCTCGCCCCGATTGGCTATTAAAATTTTAGAAAACATCTACGCTCCAAAATATATTGGTTAACTCTGAGGTTATATCAGGAATATCTTTTGCCAATTTGAACAAATCCTCTCTTTGTGAAATGTGCACAATTAAAGGGTCATCTAATGGTCTGTTTTTGGCGTCAAAAATCTTAGCCACCGCTTGAGGGTTCAATGCATCCGCACCTAACCCATAAACCCTCTCCGTAGGAAAGGCAACCAACCCACCTTCTTTTATTTTTTGGCTGCCCTCTTGATTTTAGCCGGGTCTATATTATGAGGATTGACTTTTATGATTTCTATTTCCATCTTGATATCTTTAATATCTCGTATTTTAGAAATTCCTGTGGGAGTCTTAATCTCGACGGTCTTGTTTTCTGCTTCCATAATTCGCTATTCCACTTATACTTGACAAGCCTTTTCCAAATCCCTATTTAAGGTAAAAATCTCGATGCGCTCATCTTTCTCTACATCGAAACTGGAGTGAATATCAACTACCTCTGCTTCGGTTAAGTTTTCAATCATCGCTTCTAAAAGAGGTTTTGCTTTTTCTATGAGTTTTTCTTTCAGCTCTCTTATCAATCTTTCCCCTTCTTGATTTTTAGCCAGATGTCTTTCTGCTGGAGGCAACACTCCTTTGAATCTAACTATTATTGTATCACCAACTATTTGAGTAGTTACCCCTTCTGCTTCCTCACCCATTTGCTCTCTTAAAAATTTGGTCGTTACTTGACTTACTGCATTTTCAATCTCTTGCTTCGATTTACCATCCATCTTGGATTCCCTCCTTTTATTTATACAAATTTCTAAATTCTCGCTTAGCTCTCTCTATAGCCTGTTCATCACTGGCAAAATATTCTTCCCAAGACCTGCAGAATCGACCATAAGCCATTTCTATCTTGTATTTATTGCCTTTTTCAATGAGGCACTTGGTGATTTTCAACACCCTATCCTGATACACAATCTCTGTCTGTCTCATTTTTGCTAATATTTCCTTTATGCCTTTTATAGATCGGGCATTTATTTAAACAGAATTCATATCGTCTCTCTTCAGGAAGTTCTGAGGCCTCTGTCTCCTCAAGCTGAGAGCAATGAATCTTGTGTTTAAAAACAAGGCAATAGACTTCTTCTGAAGAATCTTGGTTCTGCTTCTCTTTTTTCATCAAGGCCCCTTCCTTGCACTCACAAAAACACAGAAACCATGGATTAAGCAGAGAATTCCATGTCCTCGTGGTCAGTTCCGTGCCTACATGGTTACCATCATCTTGAGAGCCTGGAGATATTTTTCACTTGTCTTTGCGACTATTTCTTCAGGCAATTCTGGAGCAGGAGGAGTTTTGTCCCAATCCAAAGTTTCAAGATAATCCCGCACAAACTGCTTATCGAAACTGGGCTGACTCTTGCCGGGTGAGTATTCATCTTTGGGCCAGAACCTCGAAGAATCAGGGGTAAGCACCTCATCAATAAGGGTAATTTCCTCTCCCACCAAACCAAACTCAAACTTTGTATCAGCAATGATTATCCCTCTTGTCTCTGTGTATTCGCTTGCTTTTTTATAGAGAGCGATACTTACATCCTTTAGTTGTGTCGCAGTATCTTTCCCAATCTCTTTTTCAATATATTCTTGCGTTACGTTTACATCGTGTCCCATATCCTCCTTAGTAGCAGGAGTAAAAATGGCTTGAGGCAATTTATCAGCTTCCTTTAAACTCTTGGGTAATTTTATTCCGCAGATAGATTGTGTTTCTTGGTATTCTTTCCATCCCGAACCAGCCAAATATCCCCTTACCACACACTCAATGGGTATAGGGTCCGCTTTCCTTACTAACATTGAACGACCTTGAAGAACCTCTTTATACTTGACTAACCTCTCTGGGAAATCATCTACGTTGGCAGTGATCAAATGATTGGGGATGAAATCTCCTGTAAATTCTAACCAAAACAGAGAAAGCT
>JBHIEA010000161.1:0-4650 GCA_046760365.1 bacterium | reverse complement strand
TTACCTACCTTCATCTTGCCTCAAACAAAACTCTTACCAGGTCATTAATGAAGGCCAAAATAATTGCTATTGCCTACGAGACAGTAGAAACAGATGAGGGAAAACTTCCGCTATTGATTCCCATGAGTGAGGTAGCTGGTCGATTAGCTGTCCAGGAGGGCGCCAAATATCTGGAAAGACCGCAGGGAGGAGAAGGAATCTTATTAGGAGGGGTTCCGGGAGTCGGTCCGGCTAAGGTAGTAATTCTTGGTGGGGGAGTAGTGGGAACCAACGCTGCCAAAATGGCAGCCGGGCTAGGCGCTCGAGTAGTCATTTTGACACGGAATCTAGATCGTCTGCGCTACCTGGATGATGCAATGGAAGCCAATGTGATAACTATGAAATCCAATGAGTACAACATCAGGGAGGCCGTCAAAGATGCTGATCTAGTAGTGGGGGCAGTTTTAGTACCAGGAGGTAAAGCACCCACTCTAATCAGCAGGAAGATGCTAAAGACCATGAAACCAGGCTCAGTCATAGTTGACGTAGCTATCGACCAAGGAGGGTGTGTGGAAACTTCCCGTCCCACTCCTCTCAGTGAGCCAACTTATAAGGTGGAGGGAATAATCCATTATTGTGTTACTAACATGCCAGGGTGTGTTCCCAGAACCTCCACTTATGCCTTAACTAATGCTAGCTTGCCTTATGTCCTTGAACTAGCAAACTATGGTTATCCCCGGGCTTTACGCCAAGATAAGGCTTTAGCCAGAGGCCTCAATATTGCTGATGGTAAGGTTACTTGTGAAGGAGTAGCCAAGGCGCACGGCCTCCAGTATTACAGGGTGGAGGATATCCTCGGTTAAATATCCGATCTTTGTTTTTATAGGCGATAATTAGAGCTGTCTTCTTAATTTACTCAAGCCGCTTTCGACCTTTATTAAATTGCTAGCGGATTCTGTGGGAACTCGACAGTAATTACTCGCAATCTTGGGAGACCTTAAGATTGGATTCTTTTTAACCGAAGATGTCAGGGAGCTAATCTTCTTCTTCTCTCCAGAAAGACTACCACTCCGATAACTACAGGGAAAATAGAGAGAACATATAACAATCGGGAGTTTTCTTTTCTCACCAGTCTTACCTCTCTTTTTCCTCCTTTAAAAAATCCTCCCGTCTTTTTCTCTAAGTTAATATGATAACCGGTGTTTTCCAGGGTTGGGGATAGATCCAGTTTATATCCTTCGAAGGTCGGTCTTTCTTGAGGGGCCTTTTCTTGGTCGAATTCAACAATGTTATATCCCAGCTCGGGACCGGGTATCTGCTCTACCTTATAGGGAAGTCTTTTAACCCTCTGAAGTACCTTGTCTCCTTTTAGAAAGAGAAGAGTGACATCTTTGATGGGGGAAATATGAACCCATCTCCACCTCTCCACCCTTCCCGGATTCTGAGGGTCCTCCATTTTGTTGTAGTAAAGCTCATTGTACTCGTCCTGGGTGAAGGGGTTAAAGTAAAGAGTATTCTTTCCAGCGGCATAAATTATCCTCGCTGGATCATCGCAGGACTCTCTCATGGTCCACCTATTTCCTGGTATTACCTCATATCCGGTTCCTCCGGTTCTTCGGGAGGTAAAGGTAACCAGATTCTTCTCGCTGCCCTCAATTATGGTCCCGTCCTCCGCCCTTATCCTTATCTGGTAGCTACCCACGGGCAGGTTAATGATATAGTCCTGGCGAGGTTCAGCAGTATAGAATTTGGGTCCCTCAGGAGGCTTGGGCTCTTTGGGCATCATTCTTTCTATCTCTTCGCTGGTAAACTCTTCTCCCGTCTCTCTTCTCTTCTTTATTTCTTCAAGAAATTCATCCATCTTTTTCCGGTATTCCGCGGTAGCCTTATAATGCTGGCTGATTTTCTGATAGAATTCCTCGGTAGCCTTCTTATATTTTTCATAGTAGGTATGAGCATCTTCATCTATGCAAAGTATGCTGGTCTCTCCAAAATAGCCTTCGGGATAATAGAGCGCATTATCCTGCTTTTTCAAAGATTTGATAAGTTTTCCCTCCTTCAGGATCTCTAAACTGCCTTTTACCTCTTCATTTAAGGTCCGCCACCCGGCCATAAACTTTGCCGTAATCGGCCAGAAATAAACCAAAGTTATGCGGCCAGAAAGGGCATTATTTTTGTTAGCGATAAGGTAGATAGTATCCTCGGTCTCGGGAGTAAACCCACCTCCATATCCTTTTCCGTTATATACATTCAATCTGTAAACGAGTTGCTCGCTCAATGTAGGAGCTTGAGCCATCGAGGCATCTTGTAGATAAAACAGGAGAGTCAAAAACAGCCCTAAGAAGATGATGATTTTTCTCATCCCCTTACCCCCTTCCTTTTAAGGATAAATATGGAAAGAATTATCAAGACCAGAGAGTAAATTATAGAGTAGAGTATGCTCATTCCATAGAGCCAACCACTTCCCACATTAACCGCATCCATCCCCCGACTCAGATAAGACAAGGGGGAAATCCACCATACTGCTTGATAGATAAAAGAAACCGCCCCCCCAATATATGAGAGGAAAGCAGGCATTTCCTCGGTTGTGAGACTGAGCAGTAGTCCCTGTCCAAAATAGAGAGCCCAGAGAGCCAGGAATACTCCTACCACCCAGAGAATGGAATTTCTCACTCTGCTGGTTAGAGAAGAGATAAATAGACCGAAGCTAATCCAGCAGGATACCAAAAAAATGGAAAGAAAAATCGCTTTGACCAGCCCATAGGAAAAACCAAGGTTAGTTAAGCCGGAGAGTCCCCAGAAATAGGCGAAAAAAAAGACCACAATGATGAGATAGGTTAGCATCTCCTTAAGATACTTTGCTACAATGAAGGTTGAGGAGCTGACCGGCCCGTAAAATAGAATTTCCAGAGTTCCCTGATCCTTTTCCCGAGACACAGAAATTGAGGAAAGGATAGTTAGATAGAAAGATATGATGATCACGGAAGGAAAAAAAAGAAAGCCACTTAAGGGGTCGGGAGAGATTCGAATATTGTTTTCCCTGATGCCACCCAGATATCTTCCCACAAAAAAAGAAGAGAGTAAGAATGAGATAACAGTTGCCACATAGATGCCCCATCCGTGTAAGTCCGAAACAAGATCTCTTTTAGTCAGAACTTTAATCGTCTTAGCCGATAAGAAACCTTTCGTTTTACTCACTCTATTCCTCCGGAGAAAGCTTTACATCGTCAACGGTATCCTTAAAGTCTCCCTGATCCATATGAAGGATCACATCGAGAACCCCGTATTTTTCAATTTCGAGATGCTCGCCCACCTTCTCCCAGGGGATTATACCCTTGTTTTTGGCCAGAAAAGCCTGCGAGTCCCAGAAAAGCTCTATGGGACCGCTGAACAACTCTTTCCCCCGGGTATAATCTTCCTCGCTACCCAGCCTCACATATAGCTTTCCTTCCAGACTCAAGGGAAGACGAGGAAATTTTGTTATCCCCTCCCCCTTGCTATCGGTAAATCTTATCTCCACCTGGATCCCCTTTTCTTGGGATTCGGTGAAAACAATAATACCTTGTAGATCCGGAATCTTTTCCCCTTTCAGGGAAACATCCAGAACATTCTCTCCCCTTTTTACTTTAATTTCCTTGCTGAAGCTGTAATAATTGGGAGCTGTGGCCTTAAAGGTATAGGTTCCCGGTTTGATCCTGGTGAGGCAGTAGTTTTTGCTCGTGTACTTGGTGGTAGATTTACCACCAAGGACAATATTTACATTCCATATTGGGTCTCCACTAAGGGCATCCACTATCTCTCCTTTCAGAGTTGCATATTTTTTAGTTCTCAAGTTAAAGCCAACTACCAAGGCAACAACAACTATCAGACCCACTATCACGTAGAGGATGGATCTCTTCATTCAGTTGCCTCCTCCAAGGGAGCAAGTAAGGAGATATTCTTCTGGGTGATAGTGATGAAAGCCTCTTCCAGGCTCATCTCTTTGACCTTTATCCCCAGAACAATTCCCCCCCGACGGGAGATAGTCTCCGAGATCGGAGCTCGATAGTCGCGGTCTGATTTTACCCTTAAGGTCAAAAGATTCTCCTTTTGTTTTATGGCCTGGACAAAATCAAAGGAAGAAAGAGCTTTCATGATCTCTTCTTTTGCCTGGGACAGTTCTATTTCCAGTTCCACTGTGTTGGATAGTTTCCTTCTCAAATTTTTCATGGTATCTTCGGCCAAAAGCTTTCCCTCATTTATGATGGCCACCTCCCTACAGAGTTTTTCTACTTCAGATAAGAGGTGAGAGGAGATAAATACCGTTCTGCCCTTTCTATTTTCTTCTTCGATGAGGTCCCTAACCTGCTTTATTCCCGTAGGATCAAGTCCAGATACGGGCTCGTCAAGAAGGAGAAGCTCCGGGTCATGCAGGAGGGCTCTGGCAAAACCGAGCTTTTGCTGCATTCCCCTAGAAAAAGCTCCCAATTTTCTATTTTTTACCTCAAGCAGGCCCACTGCCTTCAGAAGCTGGTCTATTTTTTTCTTTTTATCTTTTACTCCATAAAGATCGGCAAAGAAATCAAGATACTCTTCGGCCGCCATCTCCTTATAAAGATACTGCTTTTCCGAAACTACTCCAATTCTCCTTTTAAGGGAGAGAAAGTTCTTAGTTAGATCTTCCTCAAAAAG
>JBHIEA010000160.1:0-4662 GCA_046760365.1 bacterium | reverse complement strand
AGCTAAAGAAGGGGAAGAAGCTCTCTTCTCTGGCTAAGAAATTCGGTCTAGAGTATAAGAGTTTAAAATACTTCAAAAGGGGGGACTGGATAGAGGGTCTGGGAGGCCAAGACCGAGAGAAATTTATGGAGACCGCCTTTTCGTTGGCGGAAGGAGAGATAAGTCCACCAATATGGCTAAGCAAAGGATATCATATAATAAAATTGACCGCAAGGGATGATTCTCTTGAGGAGCTTACCAGAGAAAGGGAAAAATTTACTGAAGACTTGATTTCCCGGAAAAGAAGCGAGACACTAAATCTCTGGCTCCAAAAAATAAGAGAGAAAGCAAAAATAGAAGACAACTCCAGCCTATTCTTCTCTCCTTAATTGAGAAACACAGGTTCTCTGTACTCTTAGCCTAATCTGATTAGCTACCTCTATTTCCACATAACTTTTTTTGAGTCTGGTGATGGTCCCGTAGATGCCTCCGGTAGTGATAACTTTGTCTCCTTTCTTTAAATTCCTCACCATTTCTTGATGTTCCTTCTGTTTTCTCCTCTGAGGCATAATGAGAAGAAAATAAAAGATTACAAAGATGAGGATTAAAGGCATAAGAGCGCCAAACATCCCTCCTGCTCCCGGTGCTACTTGACCATCAAGAGCCCAGGCAACTGCATACACTTTGGGCCTCCTTTTTTAAACTCGCGCCAATTAATGGGCATACTGCTTGTCTTGATAGTTTTCCATAAACCGCCTTTTAAAATCTTTGAAAGAATTCTCTCTAATCGCCTTGCCCGAGAGCTCCATCAATCGAGCCAGAAAATAAAGATTATGATAGGTAGTAAGCCGCATCCCCAGAATTTCCCGAGCCCAGAGTAGATGCCTAAGGTAGCCCCGAGAAAAATTTTTGCAGGTGTAACATCCACAATCTGGGTCCAGCGGTGCCGAATCCTGCTTGTATTTCGCATTCTTAATGACTATTTGGCCCTCGGAGGTAAAGACTGCGCCATTTCGAGCAATACGAGTGGGAAGAGCGCAATCAAACATATCTATTCCCAGGGAGATGCAATCAAGAAGTTCCTCTGGCGTTCCTACCCCCATTAGATAACGTGGCCGAGAGGTAGGAAGATATTGGGTGGTATATTCTGTTATCTCACGTCTCAAGCTCAGCGGCTCGCCTACGCTTAGGCCTCCCAGAGCATAGCCATCGAAGCCTATCTCAATCAACTCCTCAACGCATCTCTTTCTCAAATCCTTAAAAGTACTGCCCTGCACTATCCCAAACAGTCCCCTCTTTTCGGGTTTCACCCAACTGCGTCGAGTGATCCTAGCCCAATCCAGAGTTCTATCCAAGGCCTTCTCTGCCTGGGCATGAGAGATGGGATAGGGAGTGCATTGGTCAAGAGCCATAATTAAGTCCGACCTCAAAGCAAGTTGAATCTCGAGGACTCGTTCTGGGGTTAAAAAATGATCTGAGCCATCAAGATGAGATTTTAACCTTACCCCTCTTTCTTCTGATTTTTGCAAAGAGGATATACTAAAAATCTGATATCCTCCGCTATCAGTGATTATTACTCCATTCCAGTTCATAAATCTATGTAAGCCTCCCATCTTTTCAATTATCTGATAGCCTGGGCGAAGATAAAGATGATAGGTATTGCAGAGAATAACCTTTATTCCAATTTCTTTTAGTTCGTCAGGAGAGAGAGCCTTGACGCAGCCCTGGGTACCTACGGGCATAAAAACAGGAGTACAAAAAGAACCATGAGAAGTAGAGATCTTTCCCTGTCGTGCTCGGCTTGATGAATCCTCGTGAAGCAGTGTAAACTGCAATCTTTTATCCGCCGATCTTGTGAATTATATATTTATAATATCAGGGACAGGAAGGAAGTCAAACAATGAGCATGGCATCACCAAAGGATAAAAAGCGATATCGCCGCTCTATGGCCTCCCGGTAGGCAGCTAACAATTCCTCCTTACCAGCAAAAGCAGCCACCAAGACAATTACGGAAGATCTGGGCATATGAAAATTGGTAAGAAGAGCCTCAACTATCTTGAATTTGTAACCCGGATAGATGAAAAGGTCTGTCCATCCTTTACCTGACTTGACTAAACCTGATCTCGTAGCCTGTGTCTCCAGCGCCCGGGTGGTAGTAGTGCCAACAGCTACTACTCGACCTCTTCCTTTCTTGACGCGGTTGATAACCACAGCAGCTTCCTCGTCGATTTTAAAATACTCTCTGGGGATAGCGTTCTTCTCAACCTGGGCTTGAGACAAAGGCTTAAAACTAGCCCATCCGGTATGCAGGGTAATTTCAGCAATATTTATTTGGTTTCTTTTCATACTTTGAAGTAAAGAAGAGGTAAAATGTAGGCCTGCTGTAGGAGCAGCCACGGCCCCTTTTTCTCTAGCGTAGACGGTCTGATATCTTTTTTTATCCCGGAAAGTAGGACCAGTGGATCTTTTAATATAAGGCGGTAGGGGAATCTGACCTACTTTGGCCAGAAGCTGATCGGTCTTTTCTAACGGACTAAATTCAACTATGGCTTTCGAAGCTTCAACTCTGCGTATAATCTCTGCTTTGAGTTCTGTTCCCGGGAAAAAAATCTGACTTCCCTCTATTATTCTTCCTGCAGGTCTTAGCAAACACTCCCACCTCCCCTTTCTTTTTTCTTCTAAAAGAAAAATCTCAACCTTTCCTCCTGTTTTTGTCTTTCTTCCCCTTAGCCGGGCCGGGATCACCCTGGTATTATTCAAAACAACCACATCACCCTGACAGAGAAACTCTCCCAGTTCAGAAAATCTCCGGTTTTCAATCCTTCCTCTTTTTCTATGAAGCACCATAAGCCGGCCACTGTCTCTAGGAGTAAGAGGCTGCTGAGCTATAAGATCTTTAGGTAAACAATAATGAAAATCCTCCACTCTCACCTTTTTTCCTCTTTCAGGAT
Source organism: bacterium (assembly GCA_046760365.1). Taxonomy (GTDB): domain Bacteria; phylum Aerophobota; class Aerophobia; order Aerophobales; family AE-B3A; genus AE-B3B. The sequence continues at coordinate 1,732 of JBHIEA010000160.1, read as the reverse complement.
CTTTCTAAGATATCCAAAGAAGACCGCTGTAATATAAGATTATCATCAATTTTCCCTTGGTCAAGAATGTCTCGGCACTCTTCCCCTTCGTCGCTGTGGACAATACTCTCCATCTCTGGGAGCCAAATAAGTTGAGACAATTTTCGGCCTTAACCATCCAGTGTTTTAAATCAGTCATGAAGTGTTTGATACTGGACACAAGGCAGACGAATCGGATATCCATTTACACCATCAATACATCGCTTAAACAAAGATTAGGAGGAACTTTGAATATATGAAGCACCATGAGGAAAACTTAGGAGACGCTTATGCTTAAGATACCTCTGGCACACAATTTGCTTAGAAATTCTCTTAGACAAAAGAAAAACAATAGAAAAGAGCCTTGACAAATCTTTAGGTCAGAATATAATAAGGGTGTGCGTTTTCAAAACCTGGTAAAGAGGATGACCGAAAGGGTAAACCATTCGGAAGAATGGGACGCAAAACCACAGACCTTTTGAAAAGGTAGCTGGGTTGCCGAAGTTATCTAAAAGACGTCTACACCCATTCTTTCGGCTGGAAGAATGGTTTTTTTACGGATGCCTAACTGCTGCGAGGCAAAGTTAACTTCCAAAGGTTGAGATAATGGCAAAGATCAGTAGAGTTAACCTTACCGATGTCTTGCTTAAAGAAGGATTTATCACCAACGAGGATTTAAAGAAAGCTGAGCAGTATCAACGCAATAATGGGGGAAACCTCCCCTACATCTTAGTCAAGCTAGGGTTGGTCACAGAGGAACAGATTGTAGTAGGACTTGCCGAACAGTTAGGAATCCCCCATATGAAGCTTACCAACTATAAATTGGACCCCGAGGTGGTAGAGCTCCTTCCAGAGAGAATAATTAGAAAAGATAAAGTGATTCCCCTCTCTCAATCTGGAAATACCCTCACTATCGCCACGGCTGATCCTCTCAATGTTTTAATGATTGACGACTTAAAAGCCATAACAGGCTGCGACATTCAGACTATTGTGGCTACTCCTTCCGAGATTGAACAAGTCATTGGGGATTATTACTCGAGAAGAGTCACTATGCACCTGGACCAATTGATTGCGGAATCTGGAAAAGAAAAAGAGACAGGCGTAGAGGTAATTAGGGACGAGGAAGCGGTGGATCTGGACAAATTAATAAGAGAAGCAAAAGAAGCTCCCATTATCAGAATGACCAATTTGATTCTCTCTCGAGCTATAAGGGAAAGAGCCAGTGATGTTCACATCGAACCTCTTGAGAAGAAGGTAATGGTCAGGTATAGGATCGACGGCATTCTTCATCCCATTATTACCATTCCCAAGAGGGCACAAAATGCGGTTGTCTCCAGGATAAAAATATTATCCGAACTGGATATTGCTGAACACCGACTCCCCCAGGATGGAAGATTTAGAGTAAGGGCGTACAACCGAGATATAGACTTTCGTGTCTCTACTATCCCTACCCGGTTTGGAGAGAAAGTGGTACTGCGTCTTTTTGACAAAGCTCAGCTTATGGGTCTGACCATTGATAGGCTAGGATTGGAAGAAAATGTTCTGGAGAAATATCAAAGGGCCATCAGGCAAACATATGGAATGATCGTCCTCACCGGTCCTACCAGTTGTGGAAAATCCACTTCTCTCTACGCTGCTATTAGGGCTATTAGCAGCCCTGACAAAAATATTCTTACCATTGAGGATCCAGTGGAGTACGAAGCCGAGGGAATTA
>JBHIEA010000159.1:0-4666 GCA_046760365.1 bacterium | reverse complement strand
TATCCCTGTTGTCCAACAAAACCATCAAGAGAAAGAAAACCCCGGATCTCCTGAAGAGATTTCTTCTCGAAAGATTTTAGTTATTGATGACGAAGAGGGTGTAAGAGAAGTGCTGGGAGAAATTCTTAAAGAGGAGGGTCACCGGGTAACTCTGGCAGAAACTGCTAGGAAGGGACTGGAGGAGTTCAAGCAAGATAGCTTTGATCTGGTTCTCACTGACCTAGGAATGCCTGAGATGTCCGGCTGGCAGCTAGCCAAAAAGATAAAGGAAATAGATCCGGGCGTGCCCGTAGGACTAATTACCGGTTGGTTAGTAGCTATCACTAAGGAAAATATGAAGGAGGAAGGAGTAGATTTTATTTTGTCAAAACCTTTTGATTACTCTAAGGTAGTGAGAGAAGTTAACGCTGTCCTTAAATCTAAGAAAAGATAGCCAGTCTGGGCCCCCAAGGGAAGACTATTTCGGTCACTATTTAGCTTCCATTAAAACCAATATTCATTATTTTCATCCGCCTCCTTTAGCCAATAAGCCACCAAAATGACCACACCAAACCCTTCCCTTTAAAAAACAACTTCCCGCTTGTTGCTGGAAAAACTCTTTTGGACAGGTGGTCAGTAGGATTGCTGCCTTGGGAAGATTATTTAGCTGACCTCGAGGTTGACAATCATAATTATTTATCATACAATAACACAACATGAAGGTAAATAAACGTAAGCTGCTAAAGAAGCTAACCCAGAAAAATTTGTGGAAAAGGCTATCCTTGGAGGAGATTAGATTATACCTACTTCTCATAATCTTTGCTGATCAGGTAAAAAGAACCGGGAGGCTCAGCTTACCAGTTCTTGAGGGATGCTTAGGAAGTAATTTGTCCGGGAACCAATTAGAAAAAGCAGCCCACGATCTGGAAAACCTTAGTCTGGTCAAGCTGGATATCTCATCGCCCCGATCGGACATAGAATTTGAATTCTTAGGATGAGACAGGTGAGGACCGACTGCATTGCAGGCTAACCATCCTTAAAGAGTCATTTCCCTGCCGCTAAAGCACTTTCACTTAAAGATCTCACCGGAAAATCAGCCAGGATTTCTGGTTTCTTACCATAAGCTACGGTACTCTCGCTGACAATGAGGTCGATATCTTGCTTCAGGATAGCTCTGCTTCATTCGTCCTTAAGGATTACCTTCAAAATACCCCCACCGACTCCAGGATGACTGTAGATCACAGTAAATGGCATTCTTGGCTGTGGGGTTGAGTTGGTGACGGGCAAGGGTCTATTAAGAAGAGAAGTATTTATCCTAGGCCACCCCTTGACAAAATAATTATTTGTCTTATAATATGCACATATTTACGGCAAATTGACCCATTTTAGTGCTAGAATGCCGCAAACGAGCTACTATGGCGTGAGAGAAGATAATCATCTGCTCGGCCGGTTAGAGGAAATGATGCAGAGGTACTCTTGATACAGAATGAAAAGGAGTGAATGATGGATCTTTATTCTCTGATGGAGGAAATGATGACGAGACATGCATCAGACCTGCATCTTATACCCGGAATATCTCCGGTGTTTCGCATTGACGGAGATTTGAAGATGTCGGGGAATAGATGTCTCGACCCTGAGGAGGCAAAATCCCTCATCTACTCGGTTATGAGTGCTGAGAAGATTGCCGAGTTTGAAAAGAATCATGAGCTAGACTTTTCTTTCGGAGTGAGTGGACTGGGACGTTTCCGGACCAATGTTCATATTCAACGAGGATCGATAGCAGCAGCCTTTAGATGTATCCCTGACCATATTCCTTCTCTTTCCGAGCTCAATCTCCCTCCTATTCTGGCCGAGTTAGCTCTTAAGAAGAGGGGGCTTATCCTGGTAACTGGCCCGGCTGGCTGCGGCAAATCAACCACTCTGGCGTCGATGATAGAAGTGATAAACGAAAATAGACCCGCCCATATTATCACGTTGGAGGACCCCATAGAATATCTGCATTCCCATAAGAAGGGTGTGGTAGAGCAAAGGGAGGTGGGATCGGACACTTTCTCCTTCGCCGAGTCTTTGAAGCGCTGTCTTCGCCAGGATCCGGATGTCATTCTGATTGGAGAAATGAGGGATCTAGCTACCATTGCTACCGCTATTACTGCGGCCGAGACGGGACATTTGGTTCTGGCCACCCTGCATACCCCTGATGCCCCGGGAGCGGTGGACAGGATCATTGATGTTTTCCCCGCTCACCAACAACCCCAGATAAGAACTCAGCTAGCCAGTACTCTGGTAGCAGTAATTGCCCAGATTCTCCTTCCCAGAAAGAGTGACCGGGGAAGAGTACCGGCGGTGGAGCTATTGATTGCTAACTCTGCGGTCAGGAACCTGATACGGACTGGTAAATGTCACCAATTACCCACAGTCATGGAGACGGGAACCCAAGCTGGAATGCGAACCATGGATCAGGCACTCAAGGATTTAGTTGAAAGCGATACGGTCAGCTACGAGACGGCGGTGGTAAGGGTGAGAAATCGAACTGTCTTTGAAAAATCACTGATGTACCATCCCGGATGAGGAACTAGGAGTTAGGTTTTTCAACGTGCGACTCTGGAGACTGTTTTTTTTTGACTTAGGACCCAAGACTTTGGACGGCTTTTTAAAGGTCGAGATAGAGCTAGAGCAAAGGGGGTATTAGGTGGTCTCTGAAAACAATAAATGGCTGATAGGAACGCTTCTGGATAAAAAAATAATTACTGCCGACCAGTTAACCCAGGTTTTGGCCAGACAGAAGGAGACTAAGGAAAATCTGGAGAAGATCTTATTAGATCTCAGGCTTGTCAAAGACAAGGAGCTCGAGGCTTTAAGGAGGAAACAATCTTTTCATGATGAGACCTCTCTCCTGGGCCGGGTTGATCCTGAAGCATTGAAACTGGTTCCGGAAACGGTAGCCCGGCGTTATAGTGTTATCCCTCTATCTAAGGAGGGAAACATTCTTACCCTCGCTATGACTGACCTCAATGACGTAGTAGCCATTGATACGGTTAGAACCATCAGCGGCTGCGAAATTAAGGCGGCGCCGGCTTCAGAAAAAGATATCATGACGGCCGTGGAAAGGTACTACAGTGGATCTCCTGATATGGAGACAGTCTTATTAGATCTGGTCAAGGTAAATGGGCACATGGTTCAACCCGAAATCGGCGGAGACCTCGGTGAAGTAAAACTCAAAGCCAATGATCCGCCCGTAGTTAAGTTTGTTAATTTGTTGTTGCTCGAAGCTGTTGAGCGGAGAGCCAGTGACATCCACATCGAGCCGGCAAAGGGAAGAGCTAGCCTTCGAGTTCGTATTGATGGGGTTTTGCAGGACATGACTCCTCCTCCCAAGACCATGCACTCAGCCATCATCTCCCGGGTAAAAATTCTCTCCCAACTGGACATTGCTGAAAGGAGACTACCTCAGGATGGTCGTTGTGTGGTGACAATAGGAGATAGAGAAGTTGACATCAGAGTCTCCACCTTTCCCACCCTCTACGGAGAAAAGGTAGTAATGCGTCTTTTAGATAGAGAGAAAATCTCCCTCGGCCTGGAGGAGCTAGGTCTTAGCCCCGACAAACTCGCCGAGTTCGAAAAGGTACTCAAAAGGCCGTACGGAATGATACTGGAGACTGGGCCCACCGGGTGTGGAAAGACTACCACCCTCTATGCGGGTCTGCAGTATATTAACAGTCCCGAGAAGAATATTGTTACCATAGAGGACCCCATTGAATATGATTTAGCCGGGATCAATCAAACTCAGGTAAAGCCTGGGATTGGTCTGGACTTTGCTAGAGGTCTTCGGGCTATTCTCAGGCAGGACCCTGATGTAATTCTGGTGGGAGAAATCCGTGACCGGGAAACGGCTCAGATTGCTATAAGAGCTGCCTTGACTGGACATCTGGTCTTTAGCACTCTGCATACTAACGATGCCATAGGGGCTATAGCTCAACTGCAATACTTCGGCATTGAACCCTATCTCATTGGCTCCGCGGTTGACTTGGTTATCGCCCAGAGGCTGATTCGTCGAGTCTGCCCCAACTGCCGGGAGTATTATACTCTTTCTAAGGAAGCTTTACATCGACTGGGTCTGGTTCATAAGGAGAAGGATGAGCTCAAATTACCTCGCAGCAAAGGTTGCCGACGGTGTACCTACACTGGCTACTTTGGCCGCACCGCTGTATTCCAATTCTTTGAAATCACTCCTCCCGTGAAACGGCTGATCTTTGAAGGAGCTGATATGCATGCCCTGAGAGCTGAGGCTACCAGCCAGGGAATGAAAACCTTGAGAGAAGCCGCTATCGAAAAACTCCGCCAAGGACTAACCACAGTTGAGGAGGTTTTAAGCGTTACTCTTCAGGAGTAGATAATATGCCCAAATTCGCTTGCATCTCAGTAGACAGCCAGGGACAGAAGATTGAGACTCGGCATGAGGCAGCCTCAATTCCGGAAATATCCTCTTTTTTGCGAACCAGGGGCCTTACTCCGATCTCCGTAAAGGAGATTAAACCGGAGGCTTTTAGCTCGCAAGCAGTGAGGGAACTTTCCGGTCTCCTCAGGGCACGCCGAATAAAGGCGGGTGAGGTGGCAGTCTTTTTTCGTCAACTCGCCACCATGCTGGAGGCAGGAGTAAATTTGTCAGAATGCCTGGACAGTCTTTCCT
>JBHIEA010000158.1:0-4668 GCA_046760365.1 bacterium | reverse complement strand
AAGAGAAGTAAATACTGCCTTAAAATCTAAGAAAAGATAGCCACTGGGTGCCAAAAGGTCTTAATTCTTTGGAGAAAGACCATCCGGAGAGAATTTGGATGGTCTATTTTTTTAACGCCTGGAGTTGGCAGCAAAGTTGCCCTAATAAAATGGAGGCAAGAATATGCCAGTAGAAATATATTAAAGATGTGCCCCTGTAGGCTCTCTCTTAAAGAGAAAGTGGCCCAGCTAGAAAAAGAGCTTAGCATGGGTGCCTTAAAAGAGACTCACTGGGTCCAGACCAAAGCGGCTAAACTCTTGGGTATCTCCCGGCCAATTATAAAGTACAAGATGGAAAAGTACGGGATAATGAGAAACTAACGATAAGAGAAATGGCAATTCATATACTAAAGTACTAGACTCTCCTTTTTAAACAAAAATTGGGTGCGATTTTGAGCAAAGGTGGTGTGGAAATGTCCGAGCCAGATAACCCTGTAATAACAAGGAAAAACACCTATAAGTGCGATTGTCCAGACAAAGAGGGACAAATTTATGCCCGGATAAACTGACCTGAAGGCCAGTCAACCAACTAAAAAAACGCCAGTGTTTTATAAATAGAACCATCTAGAGCCAACCTAGATGGTTCTATTTTATGCACACAAAAATTGGCAAAAAACTTGCTATCTAAGTTAGAAGACTAAAGAAAAAAATAACTATTACCATCACCTCTTTAAGGAGGAGAAAAAATCAAAACGCCCGAAAGTTTACGACATAAGGGGGAGATAGTTAGTATTTACGCCAAGATAATGGCTATTATTTTGCAGAAAAACGCTGAGATCTGGGGATGGATGAGGGTGAAAAGCTTTGTGGAAGTGGCTGTCTCAAAAGTAGCAGAAAAATATAATTTTATGAAAATTCTGGAACCCTCCCAGGAGAGATCAGCCACTACCAAATTAAAGAGGGAGCTAAAGAGTATCCCCAGCGAGACGATTGAGTCTGCCTACGAGGAACTCATTGCTAAATTCTTTGATGTTATGTCCGCCTTTACTTGGTGAACATAACAGCAGCTAAGTTCTTAGAAGAAGGCTTAAATAAGAAGAAAAAGAGCCCTGCTCAAGCGAAATCTGTATTTTCGAATCTTAAATCAATTCTATTTTATCAACAACAAAGACAGAGTTGATGAGTGAAAGAGCTATCCAGAAACGGATATTGTTGGTTGATGATAACGCCCATGTATTAACAGTACTCTCTGATTTCTTAAAAAGTACCGGCTACGCCGTCCATGAGGCAAAGAATGCCCAAAGGGCTATGGAGGTAGTAAAAGAGGAGCTTACCGACCTAGCTCTTATTGATCTTCGGATGCCGGGAATGAATGGGATCAATTTAATGCTTTATCTCAAGAAAACAAAGCCTCGTCTCCCGGTAATTATTTATTCAGGTTACCCTTCTATGGACACTGCCATAGAGGCCTTTAAAAAAGGGGCCGATGATTACGTTCCCAAGCCATTCAACCTGGATGAATTAAGCACAAGAATCAAGGAGACCCTTGATAAATAGGAGTGAGGTATGGATCTTCATTCTCTGCTAAAGGAAATGATGGCAAGGCGCGCATCAGACCTGCACCTTGTGGCCGGAGTATCTCCGGTGTTTCGTATTGATGGAGATTTAAAGGCGTTAGGAAATAAACCTCTCACTCCTGAAGAGGCAAAATCCCTCATCTACTCTGTTATAAATGCTGAGAAAATAGCCGAGTTTGAAAGGACTCATGAGCTAGACTTTTCTTTTGGATTAAGTGGATTGGGACGTTTCCGGACCAATGTCCATTTTCAGCGAGGATCGATAGCAGCAGCCATTAGATGTCTCCCTGATCATGTGCCCTCCCTTTCGGAACTCAATCTTCCTCCTATTCTGGCCGAATTAGCTCTTAAGAAGAGAGGACTCATCCTGGTGACTGGCCCGGCTGGCTGCGGCAAATCAACCGCTCTAGCCGCTATGGTGCAAATAATAAATGAACGTAGATCCACTCATATTGTCACCTTGGAGGATCCCATAGAATATCTGCATCCTCATAAAAAGAGTGTGGTAGAGCAAAGGGAGGTAGGATCAGATACTTTCTCCTTCGCTGAGTCTTTGAAGCGATGCCTTCGCCAGGATCCCGATGTCATTCTGATTGGAGAAATGAGAGATCTAGAGACTATTGCTATCGCTATTACTGCCGCTGAGACCGGACATTTGGTTCTGGCCACCCTGCATACCCGTGATGCCCCGGGAGCAGTGGATAGAATCATTGATGTTTTCCCCGCTCATCAACAACCCCAGATAAGGACCCAGCTATCCAGCACTCTCCAGGCAGTAATTGCCCAGATCCTTCTTCCTAAAAAAAATGGCAGGGGAAGAGTACCTGCGGTGGAGCTATTAATTGCTAGTCCTGCGGTGCGGAATCTGATACGGACTGGCAAATCTCACCAATTACCCACGGTTATGGAGACCGGAACTCAATTAGGAATGCGAACTATGGACCAGGCACTCAAGGATTTGGTTAATAGGGATATGGTTAGCTACGAGGAGGCTGTGGTGAGAGTGAGAAATCGAACTGTCTTTGAAAAATCAATGATGTACAACCCCTGATTAGGACCTATGGAATTAAGAGTGTGTTTTTTCGAGATGGAGTTAGAGCAAAGGAGGTATTAGGTGCTGCCTGAAAACAACAAATGGCTAGTAAAAACACTTCTGGATAAAAAAATAATTACTCGAGACCAGTTAACTAAAGTTTTAGCCAGACAGAAGGAGACCAAGGAAAATCTGGAGAAGATCTTATTAGATCTCAGGCTTGTCAAAGACAAGGAGCTCGAGGCTTTAAGGAGGAAACAATCTTTTCATGATGAGACCTCTCTCCTGGGCCGGGTTCAACCCGAGGCATTGAAATTGGTTCCGGAAACGGTAGCCCGGCGTTATTGCGTTATCCCTCTCTGGGGAAATGGAAACCTCCTTACCCTTGCCGTGACTGACCTGAATGACGTAGTAGCCATTGATACGGTTAGAACCATCAGCGGGTGTGAAATTAAGGCCATCCGGGCCTCAGAAAAAGATATCATGAAGGCAGTGGACAGATACTACAGCGGATCTCCTGACATGGAGACGGTCTTATTAGATCTGGTTAAGGTAAATGGATCTCTGGTTCAGCCCGAAATCGGCGAAGACCTCAGCCAGGTTAAACTCAAAGCTAATGACCCGCCCGTAGTTAAGTTTGTTAATTTGTTGTTGCTCGATGCCGTTGAGCGAAGAGCCAGCGACATCCACATCGAGCCGGCAAAGGGAAAAGCTAGCCTCCGAATTCGTATTGATGGGATTTTGCAGGACATAACCCCTCCTCCCAAGGCCATGCATTCAGCTATCGTCTCCCGGATAAAAATTCTCTCCAATCTGGACATCGCGGAAAGGAGACTACCTCAGGATGGCCGTTGTGCGGTGAGAATAGGGGACAGAGAAGTTGACATCAGAGTCTCCACCTTTCCCACCCTCTACGGAGAAAAACTAGTAATGCGCCTTTTAGATAAAGAGAAGATTTCCCTCGGTCTGGAGGAGCTCGGTCTGAGTTCGGAAGAACTCTCAAAGTTCGAAAAAGCACTCCAACGCCCCTACGGAATGATACTGGAGACCGGGCCCACCGGCTGTGGAAAGACTACCACCCTCTATGCGGGCCTGCGATATATCAACTCACCGGAGAAGAACATCCACACTATAGAAGACCCCATTGAATACGATTTAGCCGGGATTAATCAAACCCAGGTAAAGCCTGAGATTGGTCTGGACTTTGCTAGAGGTCTTCGGGCCATTCTCAGGCAGGACCCTGATGTAATTCTGGTGGGAGAAATCCGTGACCGGGAAACGGCTCAGATTGCTATAAGAGCTGCCTTGACTGGACATCTGGTCTTTAGCACTCTGCATACTAACGATGCCATAGGGGCTATAGCTCAACTGCAATACTTCGGCATTGAACCCTATCTCATTGGCTCCGCGGTTGACTTGGTTATCGCCCAGAGGCTGATTCGTCGGATCTGCCCCAACTGCTGTGAGTACTATACTCTCTCGGGGCAGGCTCTAGGTCAACTGGGCCTAGGGGATGAGAAGAAAAATGAGCTCAAATTAGTTCGGAGCCAGGGTTGCCGACAGTGTAGTTATACTGGTTACTTTGGTCGATCTGGTGTGTTCCAGTTCTTTGAAATCAACTCCCGAGTGAGACGACTCATTTTTGAAGGAGCTGATATGCTCGCCTTAAGAAGTGAGGCAGCCAGGCAGGGAATGAAGACTCTTAGAGAGTCTGCTATAGAAAAGCTTCGCCAGGGTGTAACCACAGTTGAACAAGTCTTAAGCGTCACTTTAGAGGATTAAAAAATATGCCCAGATTTTCCTGTGTCTCAGTAGACAATCGGGGAGAAAAGATCGAAACCCGCCATGAGGCAGGCTCAATTCCGGAGATATCCTCTTTCTTACGAACCAGGGGCCTTATTCCAGTCTCCATAAAGGAGATTAAACCGGAGACTTTTAGCTCGCAAGCAGTGAAGGAACTTTCGGCTCTACTCAGGGCACGCCGAATAAAGGCGGGTGAGGTGGCGGTCTTTTTTCGTCAGCTGGCCACCATGCTGGAGGCAGGAGTAAATTTGTCAGAATGCCTGGACAGTCTTTCCT